>JAEURI010000082.1 GCA_016789225.1 Anaerolineales bacterium | reverse complement strand
GATCGCCACTTCCATACGGGCAAGGCTACGCTGTTGGATTTGATACAGTTCTTCCTGCCGCGCCAGACGTTCTTCTTTGTCGATCATAAAGTCTGTATAGTTGCCGGTGAAAACAGTTAATTTCCCATCTTCCAACTCGGCAATATGCGACACTGCCGCATCGAGCAAGTAACGGTCATGCGAGATGATGACGACTGACCCATCGTATTCGCGGATGAGTTTTTCGAGATACATTTTGCCGGGCAGATCAAGATGATTATCCGGCTCATCCAACAGGAGGATATCTGGATTTTGCAACAGAAGCCGCGCCAACCCGACAAGTTTTTTCTGCCCGCCGCTCAACACGGAGAGAGGCTTGCCCAATTCGCTTTGAGCGAGTCCCAGCCCGAGCAGGATGCTCTTAACCCGCTCCGGATATGAGTCACCGCCGAGGGCGTGATACTCTTCGATGAGTTGATGCTGCTTTTCAAGTGCGCGTTGTAATTTCTTTTCATCGCCATAGACTTCAGGCTCACCCAGGCTGGATTCCACTTTTTCTAATTCGGCATGAACCTCCCCCCCACGCGGATTGCCCGCCATCGCAGCAGCGAGCGCCGTCAGCGTGGGGTCAAGCTCGGGGTGTTGAGGCAGATATCCCGTTATGATGAGGCGGGCGCGGGTGATACTTCCGCCTAACTCGGGAGCATGTTCGCCTTCGATGAGTTTGAATAGCGAAGACTTCCCCGCGCCATTCGCTCCGATGAGACCGATGCGCTGTCCGCGCTGGATCTCCCAGTTGAGGTTTTCGAAGATGCGCTTGGCACCGAGGACGAGTGTGATGTTGGAGAGTTGAACTTGAATCATAGTTGGTTCCAGGTTTGTCACCCTGAGCGATAGCAAAGGGTCTCTAGTGTTGGCGTAGAGATGCTTCGCTTCGCTCAGCATGACATTCATAAACTTAAACAAAAACGCCGCAGGCGACACCTGCGGCGTGTGAAAGCAAAAAACTTTCAGCGTACAGGCGCGATTCCATAAGGCTGGGCGTTGATAAAGCCGCGCACACCGATGATCAATGGAGATTTGCCTGCATGAAATTCGTAGATCATGTCCGCGATTATACCTGACTTTCCTTTTCGATCAACTCCTGAATATGGTCGAGCACTTTCGGGCTGCGCACCCCCCCATAAAGGATCTGAGCGGCAATTTCCTTGTCGAGCGATTCGGAAGCGCCAAGATCGCTGATGATCAACTGCAAGAGTTTTTGGTCGCATTTGTTGAGCAGGTCGGAAGGGGAATTCACCAATTGCGGGAAGTGCATTTTGCGATCCATAATGCGCTCAGAGGTATCAGAGTCGAACTCGAAGCAATAGGTGTGAAAAAGCTGGTGCGCACTGTCGAGGGCCAGTTGCGGTTCGATCTTCGGCGTAACATTGGCAAAGAAGGATTGGGAAAGTTCCTTCAACTGGTTGAAGGTGATCTCCGGGTTTTCTTTTACAAGGTCGTAGATCTTGTAGATGACCAACGGGCGATGCGGGCTTGGCGTCATGCGGATCTTGTGCGCAGACAGGATGTTTAAATACCTTTCCATCCGCTTCTCAGGAGAGATGGGTGCAGGCGGGCCGTTTTTCGCGGGCGGCGAAGTTTGCACCTGGCTCTGAGGCTTTTCCTGTTTTTGTGCCGGTGGGGTTTGCTTTGGAGTGGGTTGTTTGGATCCGCCATTGGCAGGCGTATCCTTCTTAAACTTGTTAACACCCTGCCACTTGTCGTAATAGACAAACTTATCGCAGGCGCTGACGAGAAAATCAGCAGTGGTGCCGCTTACGCCCAGTCCGATAACGGTCTTGCCATGCGCGCGCAGGCGATGTACCAGTTCAGTGAAATCCCCGTCCCCTGAAACCAGCAGCACATGCGTAAAGGCTTCCTTTTCGTTGTAGAACAATTCAAGCGCATCGATCACAATGCGAATATCCGCAGCGTTCTTTCCGCGTTTGCTGTTGACATGCACAAGTTCCACGCCCATGTTCAACAATTGTCTTTGTTTGCTGGCCGCCTCGGCCCAATCTGCATAGGCGCGGCGCATGACCACGCGGCCGATTTGCGTGGCATAGTTGAAAATGCGATTCCAATCGACATCAATGTTCTTGCCGAAGGCCTCTTCCACACTGATCTCAATATTGTCGTAGTCGATAAATACGGCTACCTGTGTTTCCTGTCCCATAAAAAACTCCAGAATTCTCGAAAATGGCAAAGCGGCATGAGTTTCCGCCTGTCCCTTTGTCCATTCTCTTATTTTTCCAAAAGTATAGCATAGCCGTTCCATTCTGTGGCAAAATAAGGCATGCCCATCGAACTGACCACGCTCAGCCAGTCATCCCTGCAGGATTATCACGATTGCGCCAAAAGATTTGACCTGCGCTATCGCCAACATCTGGCCTATCCTGCCATCGAAACCGAGCCTGCGCTCGAAAATGAAAAGCACCAGCGTGAAGGCGAGTATTTCCACCGGCTCGTTCAGCAGTATTACATTGGCATCCCTCAGGAACAAATCGCCAAAACGGCGAATACGGATAACCTTGAACGATGGTGGGCAAACTTCACGAATTCCAAAGACCTGATAGGTCTGCGGGACCTGTCAGGTCTCAAGACCGAAATTACACTCTCTGCGCCGTTGGGGGCGTTTCGTCTTATTGCAAAATACGATCTCATCGCCACCGATGGAAAAAAATTCCATATCTACGATTGGAAGACCTATCGAAAACGTCCCAAGAGCGAGTTTCTTGCCATCCGTTGGCAAACGCGAGTCTATCGTGCATTGCTCGTTCAGGCGGGCGCATTCCTCAACGGTGGAAAACCCATCCAGCCCGAGCAAGTGGAGATGACCTACTGGTTTTCAGATTTTCCAAACGACCCGGCGCGCTTCCCCTACCAAACAGAACAATTCAAGCGGGATTGGGACGCGCTCATCCGCCTGGCCGATGAGATCAAAACCGCCTCAGACTACCCGAAAACTGATGACACCGCCCGATGCTTATACTGCCCTTACAGATCGTACTGCAATCGCGGTTCGAAAGCGGGCGATGCCCTCGATGCCGAGTTGGAGACCGAAGCCGAGGAATTGTTCGATCTCAATTTCGAACAGGTCGGAGAGATAGAGTTCTAAAACATGCAGGAGCGACCCAATGAGTCGCTCCTGCATGTTTATTGCCAGGTCAGCGCGCCTGCCTTGCGATAATTGGCCGCAAGCATTTCAAGATCAAGAATGTTAATCACACCATCGTTATTCAAATCCGCTACTGAGGGAGAGGAGGCGTTGTAGTTGACACCGATGGTCAACGCATCGAACTGATCAATGACACTGTTACCATCTACATCTCCGGCGGGAAGCTCAATAATCGGCATGCTGGTCGTGGCTCCGTTCGTTAGGGTCACAAACCCCTGGGCAGAGAGAAACCCTGGCGCGGAGGCGATGATCGTGTAGGTACCTTCCTCAAATGGAAAACTAAAACTTCCATCCGGGTTGGCAGATTGAGATACAAGCACCCAGCTATTTGCATCAAGGAGTTGAATTGTCACCGGTTTGCTGGCATGCACCTGCCCACTTAATGTGGCGGAGGCTGGCAATGTTGCCGTCGGCGACGGCATAAATGCCACCACGGTTACCTGATCTGGAACAGGGGTAATGGTTGTGAGGGAGCCTTGTCCCGCCGAAACACGGGCTGCACATAGCACGTTCGTCCACCCGGCTTGCAACCCGCGCAAGTCGAAATTGAAGGCAACGCCGCCGGTTGTGGCCCGTTTGCCATTACTGCCTGCAATCGCAAGGATGAACTGTCCGTTTTGCGGACCGCTCATGGCAGAGACCGGGTCGGCGCCGAATAAGCCTGCCGCTGCGATATTACTGACTTCCACAACGGATGGGTCATAGGTACAAATGAATTCCGCGCTGGAATATCCGGCGGATGGAACATTGTTCAGGCCCACCTGCACGAGGCTGCTCTCGCCGATCAACAACGAAGACTGTATCACATCTGTAAATACATAAGGACCAGCAGGGAATGTTGGAACGGGTGTCCCCGTCACAACCGGAGTCTCATAAGGTAATGGAGTTGGAGTAGCTGTACCTGACTCAACGGGAGTGGGCGTGGATGTTTCAGAGCCATCCGGGGTGTTCGTTTCAAATGGCGTATAGGTTGCATACGGTGTTGGTGTGGCTGTAAAGGTTTCTTCCGGCGTGCCGGTCGTTTCCGTAGGGAATGGAGTGGGCGTGGGAGTCTCTGTCACAAAAGGCGTTTCATTGCCATCTGGGGTTCCCGTCGGGCCAGGTGTGCCTGTGCCATCCGGAATCCCAGTGGCAGGGGTTTCAGTGCCAGAAGGTGTGACAGTGGCTGTACCGCCTTCTTCTTTTGTGGCGATCATGCCGTAAAACCCAGTCCCCTCTTCAGATTGGATCTGAACATAATAAAAACCGGTTGGTTGAGTGGTGCGGAGTTTGCCGCTGGCACGTTCAATCTCATTCCCATCGGCATCGAGAAGGACAATGACAGGAACCAACCCAACACTCTTTGGCGTAACGTTGACTTCGAAAGTGGTCTCGTCAATGATGACCAATGACCAACGTTCATGGCGATATGCATCCACACTGCCGGTGTACTGGGTATCCCAACTGATGAACCCACGTGAGACAACCTGCAGGTTAGGGGTATTCATGAGCGGCTGAAGGCTGCCGACTGTCTGTCCGTTTTTGGTATAGGTGGTTTTATTGGTGAAGGAATTGTAGTTCACCATCCAACCGGCATAGAGCGTATCCATAACCTTGGGACGGAAAATAAAATGCAAGTGCGGACCGGGATATTCATTCCCAAGACAGACCTGTTGTTTTTTATTATTGTGGATGATCGCCAGGCGCTGATTGCGGCTGACCAGGTCGCCCGCCTTGACCTGGATCTTATCGAGATGCCAGTACTCGGTCAACCAGCCATTGCCATGATCGATCTTGACATAACATGAACCCACCTGGGTCACGGTGCCTGCCGCAGCAGCGGCCACCCAGTCGTTCGAGGTGTCTTCACCGATGACCATATTGACACGCGGGGCAAAATCGATCGCACCGCCCTGTTTGTAATTATGCGGACTGTTGCTGGGGCGTTTCGCACCGTTATCCAAACCGTCATATGCCACCCATGCGCGGCCCTGTTCCCAGGGAAGTTGGAACATATCCAAGGGCGGGGGTAATGCGGCCGCCTGTGCCCTGCCGGGAATTGCAGATAGAAACACAGCGACCAAGAGCAGTATTCGTACGGAGGTCTTGATGTTCATGGTTTCATCCTGTCTGACGGTTTGAACAGCTTATGGCTATTATTGATTTCCTCCATCCCCGCGCAAAATGCGGATGAGGATGAAGATGCCAATAAGGATAAAAACGCCGATGATGGAAAGCACGACCACCGTCCCAGTGGGGAGAGAGGCCGCGGTTGTAGAAGCAGGCTCGGCACCGAGCGGAAGCGGAGTTCCCAATAATGGCGCATCCTGCGAAGTTCCCTTTTCAGCGCTCACGGCAAAGGCGATCGTCTTTTCCCCGATCGTCACACCCGGGAGCGGGGCGGCAAAGCCGGATTCGTTCTTAATGACGAGTGCGGCACTTTCAAGAGTGATATTGGTCTGACAGGCCCCCAACGTTACAAAGCGAACCTCTGCCAGCACTCCATTTGTGCTTTGTGGAGTAGTGCTCGCAAAGGAGGCATCCACCAGCCCGGTGATCTGAGGCAGAGACAGCCCGTTCATACCGGGAACGGAGCTGGACGCATTGACTGGTTTCAGACAGGCAGGGTCATATTTGATCTGAAATGTAAATCCTTGAACAGGTGATGTTGCGGCAGCATTCACCGTAACGATCACAGTTTCCCCCGTTTTGAAACTGGTCGTCGAAGCGGCGATCCAAATGGTCTCCGCAGATTGCGCCTGCACAGGTTCGGCAACAAACAGACAAATAATGGCAAGAAGAGCGATTACGATATTTTTCATTGAAACTCCGAAGGAGGACGCGCCGATTAGATTCAGCGCGTCCCTTATGGCGTGGATGGTTATTGCCAGGCAAGCGCACCAGATTGGCGGTAATTTGCCGCTAGCATTTCAAGGTCAAGAACGTTGATGGTTCCGTCATTATTCAAGTCGGCAGCCGCGGGCGAGGAGGCGTTGTAGTTAATGCCGATGGTCAGGGCATCGAACTGGTCAATGACATCATTGCCGTCAATATCGCCTGCGAGGAGGGTAATGGTCTGCATGGTCGTCGTGACACCCGCGGTAAGCGTGGGAGTGCCCTGGGCCTTCAAGAAGCCAGGCGCAGAGGCGACAACCGTATAAGAGCCCGCCGGGGCGATGATCGAAAAATTTCCATTGGCATCAGCAGCAGCTGAAGTTTCACTAACCTGATCGATCAGCGTGACGATGACGCCTTTGGTCGCAATGACCGTTCCAGTCAACGTGGCCTGGGCAGGCGGTGCTTCGGTGATGCCAAGAGTTGCGGGCGTGGAAGTGATACTGGTCAATGAGTTTCCAGCGGAGACGCGCGCATCACACCGGACCTCGGCCTGTCCAGCCGCGAGAGCTTTGACCGAAAACGCGAACACTGCCCCGCTCGTGACAGCTTTCTGTCCATTGCTGCCTGCTATGGCTACGATGAAGAGACCGTTCTGAGGGCCGTTGATGGCAAGCACGGCATCCGTTCCAAACAGGCCAGACTCGGCAATGTTGCTCACCTCGAGCAAAGCCGGGTTATAACTACAGGTGAATTCCGCACTGGCATAACCAGTTTCAGGAACATTATTGAGCAAAACCGTGGCTGTGGAAGACTCGCCCACAAGAACATTGGCAGGGTTCAACACGACATTGGAGTTGGGGTCAAGAACTGGCGCTTCGGTCTTGCGGATCGACATGCTGTATGTTCCACCGCCAGTCTGCGGCTGGACCTGGACGAAATAGGTTCCAGCAGGCTGGTTGGTATTCAGCACACCGTCGGAAAGGGTGCCAGCGGCGTGGGTGATCTCATTGCCATCGGCGTCGAGGAAATAGATATCCGGTGTCAGGTCGCCGGTAACGGTCGTCACGCTCACAGAGAAATACTCGGATTCATCAAGCTGCAACGACCAACGTTCGTATCGGGTTGAATTAACTGTGCCGCTGAAAACAGCGTCCCAAAATGCGGTACTGCGAATGACAATCTGCGCCCCCAGGGAGGAAGTGTTGCCGAGCGCTTGCGCCGGTGTACCGGTCCCCAGGAGGCCGACGAGCATTGCAAGCAACATCGCGATATGGATCATACTTTTCAATTTCATTTTCATTCTCCTTTATGAATCGAGATGAACATAGATATGAATAGTCAGGACTGGGATACTTTGTTTTTAAATTCCTCCAAACTGCCGGTGTCCGGCCTGATCAAGATGTTGAATCTTTAATACATTTTCCATTCTATAGGGATGGCTGGGACAAGCGCATTACAGGTCAATTGCGGCGATGTTACAAGATAGTTGCGGTATGCATCTGACGAAAAAAAAGAGAGTTGGGGCTCATCCCAAATCTCTTAAATGCCAAACAAGGCTGTCTTTGTCGGTTTTCAATCAAATGATTATCACCAATTGATCTGAATTCCCAAATGATTCGCCACTGGGCGTTCACGACCAGGAATATAACTATCAATGGGAGAATTCAACACGGTCGCACCGCCATCCTCGCCTTCGATAACCAGGGCAGATGAACCTCCCCCATCCAAAGCCATTGCATAATGTGCATCAAAAGACTTTAACAATTTTGCCAGTTCCTGATACGTAGCTCCAGAACTATAAAACGGCTGACGCCCATCCACAACAGCCAGAATGACGTAACGTCCGTTGCGACTGATACCGATGGCTGTGCGCGGATGGATGACAGTGTCGTTCAAATCGTCAACGATCTCGCCGCCCATGATCAGCATCCGGTCTCCCGAAATGGCATGATGAATTTTATTGGGCGGCAGGTTAAAGCTCAATTCGTTGCGACGGCTGATGTATAAGGTCGGCTCAGGGCGCGGGTCATGTTTACCGTCTGCGTATACATTCCCATACGCAGCTGTAAATCCATTGGGCGTGACCGGGTCACCCGTGTGGGGATAATAATCAACAGGACTATGAGACCACCAGGGATGAAATCCGTCGCCATTGATGGCGATCTGAACACCGAATTCCTGTAAAAAACCGGAGGTCGTTCGCGCCTTGAGGACGCCGCCTTCCACTTCATCCTGTGGTGTGACCAGGAACTTCACATCCTCCACGTTCCGGTCAATGACGATCACATGAGCGATCATCGAGTGAGGGACGTAATGCACTACACGATGATAAGTCACTCCGACATGGATCTCCTGCTTGATCGGGATCGGAGCAGGCCGCCCAATCGTGGATGCGAAGTATGCGCCGAAAAAAAGCAGCAACCCAGTAAGGATGGTCCAAAGCCAGTGAAGCTTGAATTTTTTCTTCATATTCAAAATGGTAGCAAGCGAAGATGAAGAAAAAATAAAAAGAGACAGGCGTTTCCCTGTCTCTTTATCTACGAAAAACCTACGTTATGCCGTCTCAGCCTCGGCTTTTCGCATGGATTGAAACGATTCAATCGCAACTTCGAGCATGGATAAGTCGGGCGGACGCGTGGTCAGGCGCTGCAGGGCAAGGTTGGGCTTAATCAATAACTGTACAATCGGGTTGTTCAAATGATTCGCCGTCCAGCGGATGTACTCGACCGCGATTCCTGCCAGGATCGGAATGAATAGGATGCGGGTGACAAGACGCCAAAGAATGGGCATGGGCCCCAAAGCCGTGAAGACCAAAATGGAAAGCAAGACCAATGTGAGCAAAAACGCCGTGCCGCAGCGCGGATGTTCAATGGGATACTTTGCCACGGTCTCTGGGGTCAACTCTGCGCCAGCTTCGTAGGCGTTGATGGTTTTGTGCTCCGCGCCGTGATACTGGAAGACGCGCTTGATATCCGGCATGAAGCCAATGGCCCAGATATAACCGATAAGGATGAGCAAGCGCAGCACCCCTTCGACAAGATTGCCGATCCACAAGGCGGATGTAGTTTGAGCCATCAAATGCTCCACCCAGCCGCCGATGCCGGCGGGAAGCAAAAAGAAGAGACCAATGCCAAAGGATAGAGACAGGCCCAGGGTCAAATAAAGAGCCGGGCCTTCCAGTTTTTCATCCTCGCCGGTCTGTGTATTCGCAGAGAGAGTCAGGGCACGCATTCCCAATCCGAGCGCATCCCACAACAGAATGACGCCACGCAAAAAGGGAACTTTCGTGATAGCAGATTGATAGACACTGGCCAGTTTCTCGGTATGAATAACGATCTTGCCGTCAGGCGCGCGCATGGCCACCGCAAAGGCTTTTCGCCCGCGCATCATAACGCCTTCGATCACGGCCTGACCGCCGTAGGTGATAATTCGATCTTCCATATTGTTTATGAAAATCTGACAGGTCTTGAAGGCCTGTCAGATTTATTCTCTTCCTTATTTGAAATTGCTAAAGAAATGTGTAAAGGCTTCGATGCCTTTGTACCAGGTTGGCAAGTGCATGCGTTCATTCGGCGAATGGACATTGTCGTCCGGCAGGCCAAAACCGGTGAGGAGGGAATCCGCACCGACGTAGTTTTGCAGCAACACCACCGAACCAATGGAACCGCCCTCACGCTTGAAATAGGGGCGCTTGCCCCATACGGTTTCGAGGGCTTTCGCCAGCGCGCGCATGCCTTCTGAATCTGTCGTAGTGAGCGCCGCGCCCGCATTGTGCAAATTGGTCAGTTCCCACTTGATGGTCTTCGGCGCGTTCTTTTTGAGATAAGCACGCATTTGCTTATCCACTTCCTCGGGAGTCTGATCTGGCACCAGACGGCAGGAGATCTTTGCCATCGCCCATGCAGGTAGAACGGTCTTCGAACCCTGACCCGTAAACCCAGAGAGCAACCCATTGACTTCGAGAGTCGGGCGTGCGCCAGTGCGCTCCGCGGGGATGAACTGAGGCTCGCCCCACAATGCCGGTACACCGGTCATCTTGATCAAATCTCTATCCTTCACCGGCAGGCGCTTGAAGTCTTCACGTTCCTTCTTGCTCAGCTTTCGCACCTTGTCGTAATAGCCTGGCAATGTAATCTTGCCATTTTTATCGTGCATCCCAGCCACTAGTTCGATCAGCGCCTGGGCCGGGTTGTGAATCGTCCCGCCGAAGAGGCCAGAGTGTAGATCCTTGCTTGGGCCGTACACACGCAGCTCAAAATAAGCGAGACCGCGCAAACCGGTGGTGATGGTCGGCTTATCGGCCGCGATCATCCCGGCATCAGGGTTCAAACAAAAATCAGCAGCAAGCAGCTTCTTATTCTTCTTGATGAAGTCACCGAGGTGTTCCGAACCGATCTCCTCTTCGCCCTCGACCAGCCACTTAAGGTTGACCTTCAAGCCCGTGGTGCGAACGATGGATTCAACCGCCTTGATGGAAGCCATCACCTGACCCTTCATATCCGAGGAGCCGCGCGCGAACAGATAATCGCCTCGCACCTCCGCCTTGAATGGGTCGGACTCCCAAAGCTCTATCGGGTCGACAGGTTGAACGTCATAATGCCCATAGATCATAATGACCGGCGCAAGCGGACCTGCCCCCAGCCACTCCCCGTAGACGACAGGATGCCCGCCCGTCGGCATGATCTTCACCTTGTTCATGCCAATGGAACGCAATTGCGCAGCAACCCACTCGGCCGCGCGTTGGACATCGCCTTTGTTCTCATCCAGCGTGGAGATGGATGGGATGGCGACAAATTCCTTCAACTCATTCAAGAAACGCTCGCGATTTGAACGGACGTACCCGATAGCTTGCTGAACATCAGACATGAGGTATCTCCTTTTTGTTAGGGTGTGGCGGCTGGGACGATCGGTGTTTGTTCTTCCAATGTGCGGCGCGTCACCAGATACCATTCATTGATCAGCGCCAAACGGTCACTGACATCGTACATGGGCGCCACTTGCACACCCTGCACCTGTACATCCACGCCGTAGGAATAGACCGGATAATACAGCGGCAGGGAAGGCATATCCTTCGTAAACACAACCTGGAAGTTTCGATACAAACGCATACGTTCCGCAAAATCTGCGGCTGTGCGGGCAGTTTCAAGAAATTCGCTGGCGGTGCGATTATCCCACTGGGAATAGTTCTGACCGCCGGTCGCCTCGGATTGATGCCAGAAAAGGTACGGGTCCGGGTCGGGCGTGCGCGAGGTGTTCAAATCTGCGAGGGCAGCCTCATAGTTACGTGAAGCAAGGTAATCATTTAAAAGGGAATCGTAGGAAGCCGGCTGTAAGTTAACCTGCACCCCGATCAACGACCAGTCAGACTGTATGGCCTGAGCGATCTGGGTGTGAAGTTCATCATCAGGATGAACCATCGTGAAAGCTAAGGACTGACCATCCTTGGAACGAACACTGCTCCCGGCAGCCAACACAAAACCCTCCTTATTGAGCGTCTGAATGGCGGCATCCGGGTCGTAATCGATCTTTTCGATCTCGTCGTAATAAGCCCATGATCCCGGCAGGATAGGCCCATCTGCAACGATAGCCTGTCCCTTGAGAATGTGGGAAACGATAATGTTCCGATTCACCCCAAGCAGCAAAGCGCGGCGAACATTGGCATTTTGCAGAAAGGCAATCGTTGGATTATTGAGATTAAGAAATACCAATCCCATTTGCGGCAGGCGGCTGGTATACACAGACAGGGTTTGTTCCTGCAATGCCGCAGCCAAAATATCCTCGGTCAACTGGCTGATGCCAAGCACCTCGCCCTGTTGATAAGCGTCAAAAGCCGAAGCGGAATCGGGGAAGTAGCGAAAAACAACCTGCTCGATGAAAGGCGCGCCGATATAGTAGTCCGGGTTGGCAACCAGCACCACGCCGGTGATCTGACCACCGCTGGTCATCAGGCTATCGAATTTATACGGCCCGGTTCCTACAGGCTTTAAGTTGAATTCTGCAGTGGCAAGCTGGTCGGCAGGGATGGTTTCCAGCAGATGCTTCGGTAGAATTCCAAAGGTGGCGTAATCCAAAAACGGCGCGAAAGGCTCGGGGAGTTTGAACTGGAAGGTGCGTTCGTCGAGGCGTTTGATCTCGATCTGTGACCATAGGTCTTTAATGTCCTGCGGAAAAAGCGAGCCCGCACTCTTGATCACCTCGATGGTGTAAAGTACGTCATCGCTCGTCACCGGCTGACCGTCATGCCAGACGGCATTCGGGCGCAGAGTGAAGTTGTAGATCATACCGTCAGCGGAAACACCCCAGGATTCCGCCAGGTCTGGCTGGGGCAGGCCGCGCGAGTCGAATTTGATCAGACCGCTAAAGATGAGACGGTTCACATCCCGGTCGGCCTGGTTGTTCCAATCCAGCATGGGATTCAAACGTCCCATCGAGCCGATCAATGCCTCGGTGTAAATGCCGCCAGGCGCGGCTTCAGGCAACGTGATCACACTCACCGGCTGTTGGCTGAGAAGCAGCAACGCCACAATGACCAGCGTGACGGCCACCACCAGGATCTGCCAGCGTAATCGTTTCATAAAATGTTGATGAGGGGAAAAATAAAAGGACCGCCTCGCCCTGAATCAGGACAACCCACCATGGCGGGCCTTTCAATTTCGTGGCGCTTAGACTCCACGAATGATGATCGTGATGACGAGACCGAAAAAGATCACGCTAAGAGCGATCGTCACCCAGAACAGAACGCGTTCGATGCCACGGCGTGCGGTAAAGACGCCGCCAGTGTCCGCGCCGGTCAGACCACCCAGCCCTGCACCCTTGCTCTGCAGGATGACGCCGAGGATCAAACCCACTGAGGTTATAATCAAAGCGATATTCAAAAAGTTTGTCATGCGAAAGTGCCTCCTAGAATTTAGCGGGCAAATTATACCTGTTCGTGAAGTGAATCGTCAAACCAGGGGCTTTTAATAACAATTTCTCATTTTCCTCTTTTATTCCGCGCGAATGAGAGAGGAATATTTTGATAAAAGGATATTTATGCAAGAAGTCGTCGTCAACCTGCACATGCATACCCGCTACTCCGATGGCAGCGGAGTTCACAAAGACATCGCCGCCGCCGCCTTCAAAGCAGGCGTGGACGCTGTCATTGTCACGGACCATAACATATTGGTGCAGGGCTTCGAAGGGTATTACAAAGAAAAGAATAAAAAGGTGCTCATGCTCATCGGCGAGGAGGTGCATGACCAGGCGCGTGACCCGCAAAAGAATCACCTGCTCGTCTTCGGTGCGAACCGTGAACTTGCGACCTTTGCCGAAAACCCGCAAAACCTCATCAATCAGGTGCGTGAAGCGGGCGGCATCTGTTTCCTTGCCCACCCCGATGACCCCGAAGCCAAAGCCTTCAACGAAACCGACATTTCCTGGGAGGATTGGAGTGTACAGAACTACACCGGCATCGAGCTATGGAATGCACTGAGTGAATTGAAAACCGTGGTGCCCACCAAACTGCACGGCGCATTCTACGCCTTCTTCCCAGCCTTTGTCGCCAGCCAGCCCATTCCCAACACCCTCGCCAAATGGGATGAATTACTAGCCACCGGCCAGAAAGTGGTCGCTATTGGCGGCTCGGATGCGCATGCCTTGGATATGCACATGGGACCCATCCATCGCATCATCTTCCCCTATGAATTTCATTTCCGCACTGTGAACACGCATACGCTTCTCCCCGCGCCTTTGACTGGGGATGTGACCATCGACCGGACCGCCATTTACAAAGCCTTCGCCGCCGGGCATTGCTTCGTTGGCTATGACCTGCCCGCCCTCACTCACGGATTCAGATTCACGGCTCAGGGACGGGATGGCGCTGCCATTATGGGTGACGAGATTCCCTCAAAGTTTGGCGTGACCCTGCAGATCAAACTGCCCTCCAATGCAGAGATCATCCTGCTAAAGGACGGGCAGCCGGTGCAAACCTGGAAGAATCAAGGTTCCTGCACATACATCACCTCCGAGCCAGGCGTGTACCGTGTGGAGGCGTATCGAAGTTATTTAGGCAAGAGACGCGGGTGGATTTACAGCAATCCGATCTATGTGAGATAGCAATTCAAAATTTCCTGTAGAAAACTGCCGATTGCGCAAAGCGGGGCGGAGCTCGCCCAGACCCACTAGAACATTTTCGTCACAAGCACAGAGATGAGGATTAACAATCCCCCGCTCAGTAGACCCAAAATAAGCAGCCCTACTGAATTACTTGCATTTACTATAAAGTTCGCCCGTTCGCTAACGCTCATATCGCGAAAACTTTCCGCATAGACTCTCTGAAAAAAATCCCAATCCTCTCCAGCTGCCATCCGCGACGACACGCCAGCGATGATCAACAGGCTACCAGCAATGAAAAATGCATTGCCATACTCAAGTGATGTATGCCACTTATTCAAATTGCCAATTACAGCAACTACGATTCCAGCGATACCAGCAAGCAGGATAACTTTTCCAAAGATTTTAATCACAGCCACAATGACCAGTCGTTTCATTCGGTCCTCGCTCATGGAACTTCATATAATTGAACCAGCCCGCCAGAAAATTCACGCGTGCGAATCAATGTCATCTTTGATGCAAGCGTTTGCGGGATCAACTCCATTGGATCGGTATACAGGTCATGGCTGTAAACCAGCCAGACTCTATCATGCCCGCTCAACAATGAAAGTACACCGGGTATATCGTCAGTCGTCATCCTGGGTTCCAAGATGCCGCTCTCGATCAAATCCAGGGGAAGGCCATGTTTTTCCACTTCGATCAGATACTTTTTTTCATAGGCTCTAAAATAATAATTGAACGGGATCTCCACAAAGTTGGAGTTGAAAAGGATCAGATCATCCTCTTCAACGAAATTTGCAACATACCCGGCTGCCGTGTTCCAATCCTCTTTTTGCAGGAAGCGATAATAATCTCCGGCAGAAAACAGGTAGTTTGTGCCCAAAATTCCCAACATCAAGACCATAAGCAAACGAAATCTCAATTGAGCGATACCTGCTGCCAGCAGCAGAAAAAATGGGATCGTGATCCAGATCAGGGTTCGATCTAAAAAAATAGGCCTGCGGAGGCTCACAATCAGCTCACCCAGGAAGGGAACGGCAAACAGGGCAACTAGAAATAAGAATATCGAAAATCTTTTCCGGTAATAGACCAGCCCAAGACAAAGCATCGCGCACAGGGTCCACATCATCATGACCTGCATGGACTGACCCGGTGCAGATGGATTCACCAAAACTCGAAGGGTCTCGGTGACGATCTCCCAGGTCGGTTTCGGAAGCCAAAACTCCTGATCGACCCGGCCAACCTGCTGGAGCAAGGGGATCAGCCAGGGACTCCAGAGTAGGAAGGTACCGATCTGAGCGTTGACCCAACTCCGAAAGGATGGAGCAAGCAAGGCGGGGTGTGACCCGGGTTTGTTCCATCTTTGAAAAAACATCAGAGCGAGAACAAAGAGATTGGTGGCTACTGGAAAAAAGACAGCCAGATTATGGGTAAGCAGGGTCGCAGCCGAAAACACGATAAAGGTGACCCAGGCCAGGTCCGTTTCAATGGATTGGATGGGAAGCCAGCGATGGCGGGATATCCAGGCTCTCCATTTGCTCTGGCTGCGGAATTCATCCTTATAATTGAACTCTCGTTCGATGTCTGGCTCAGGCGGTGCGGCTGTACGCCAGGCGTACAGATAGTCCCTAAATTGACTGCCGATGGGTTTGATGGAGCGCGGATCGGTAAGCAGCCGGACCAGGGCATAGATCGCCATGGCAACATTGAATGTCAGGAGGGTGTACATGCGCGCTTCCTGGGCGAAGTAGATGTGAAAGGGCGAAAACGTCAGGAACACTACGGCTGCCAACCCCACCATCACACCAGACATGCGTTTGCCGATCAGATAAATAATCGGGATTGTGAGTGTACCGAATAGTGCGGAAAACAAACGGGCATAATACGGCGTATCCCCGTAATTCGCTATCCAGTAATAAAGCAGGAGATAATAAAGGGGTGGATGCTGGTCGATCCTGACGATCCATTGCAGCATATCGGGGACAGTGTGGCTGGTCAGCCACACGCTGAATGTTTCATCCAACCACATGCCTTTATTGCCGAGCAGGAGTATTCGCAGAAAGCCACCGATCGCTGTGATTAGGAATACCAGCCAGGGTGCATAGTCTTCAAGTTCGGTTTCTTCGTCCATCAGTTTTCCGGGTACTCCGATTCTGCAGATGGAACTGCAAACAAGCTATTTTCCATATTTGACCTGATTTGCCTGATAGCTTAACGAGGCACAGATTTTTGTCGAGCAGTAGATTTTATAGAAGTCGGTCGATCATTAATAGTTTACATATTTCCCCCAAGAATGTCATGTGTTTTTTGTCATCAACCCGCGCAGGCTGCGAAGCGACCACCCTTCAGCACTGGGTGTGTTATTGCATATAACGTAATAGCCATTTTCCGACGAATGGATAATTAAATTCTTTTCCTCTGAAGGCTTGAACAATTGCTCTAACCACATAAATCCCCGAGATTAACATAAATAACACGAACGCAATTCCTATACTAAAAGGAAAAAAAGTAATTCTCGCTAACCCTTCGATTCCATTGAAAAAACCGGTTGTTGCTACACCTAAAAACTGAAGTAATCCGATAAACATTCCGCCTCCCCAAATGACAAAAAATGAAGAAGTTAGGATGGCAGTTACTCCCATTTGGAAAATACTTGCTTGAAAAAGATGATGGTTTAAGAATTGAGAACGCTTTTTCGTTGTTGCCCACAAAATAGGAGATAAAAATAGACTACATCCAGCAAGCATTGCAACATGAGCTAACCCGGCAATAATATGTTCATTCTCGGAAGTTGGCGGGTTCTGTAAGGAAGATTCTGTTTTGGCAATAAATGGCTGACGGGAGGTGTAACGAATGATGGCTTTTCCCAAAACAGGATATCGATAATTTTTCCCGCGCAAGATCTGAATTCCTGCCCAGATACCCCATAAAGGAAATACAAATTGAAAAAAGAATAAGATGGCAAACCCGACAACCGCGGCAATCATTAAATTCGACGTAAGTTCTGGCTCAGTTACACCCGTTCTGGCAATTAAGCCGCTAAATGCCGCGTAATTAAATGCAATCCCAAAAAGCAGGAATATTCCCCCGAATGCCAACAATGAAATTAGCTGAAACGAAAAAGCCTGTAATGCTTGCACCATAAGAAACCGTGAGCGTGATTTACTTATTGCCCACACAATACCCGAAGAAATTAGAGCAAAGAATCCCCAAGGAGTTGACATGTGCAAAATTGCGGCGATAACCTGTTCTTCTTTTCGATGTATGTATGCGTTATTAGCCCTATCGGTTGTTGAATTCATTTGAAAAGACCTTGTTATTTAACTCACCTCTGCTGTTCGCTGCGCACAGTTGTAGTACAACAGGCACGTGTGAGCAGAGCGACATATATGCCACAATGCGGCGAGAACCTCTACAACTGCCGGATGTCTTTATCGATACTATTTTTCATCGTTTTTATTCTGACTAGCGTATCTTCGTGCAGCAATATCATAGGCCTCAGCAAGTAGTGAATATATTTTCTCAAAGGTTTTGTCACTTGGCGAAAGCACACAGATGAAGTGATATTGTGCATACTCGGGGTGGGGCATGATCACGTCTAAAGTGGTGAAATCGTAATCTTTAACGTTGACTTCATCTTTACCAAACAAGGATTGAAACGTTTGTTTACTGATGCCGATATTAAGGCGAAATACTCCCGGGCGATTCAAATTGGATACATTGTCATACTCATAGTCTGAGGAAATAAGGGTTGCAAAAGAAAGTTTCCTGTCAGACTTGTAGAAGAACATTTCGTAGCCATACTCATTAAGTGTTTCGACTTCAGGAAAAGCCTTCTTGATGTAATCTATCACTTCCGCTTCATCCATAAGGAACTCCAATTCATTAATAAATGACAGGTGGCTGACCAGCCTCGCAACGGATTACGGCACACTCTATGTGACCTTCATGGGGCATATCAAGTGCAGTATCCCGGTGATTGTCCAGGATGCTTTGTGGGCGCTGGATATGTGGAAGACTTGTATGCGGATCAAAGACCTTTTTCATGATTCTACGACAATTGCGAGTACTAATTTCATTTGCCAATCCGAGACGTGCTTGCTACCAGGCACGCCTTAGCCGAGCTGTTCTGCAAGCCCAATGATAATGCCCTCAGGTCCGCGGATGTAGGCTAGCCGGTACGTGTCCCCGTATTGCATTTCGCCAATGAGCTCGGCGCCCTGGGCGCGCATGCGCGCAACGACAGCGTCGATGTCATCGACGGCGAACATGATGCGACGGATGCCCAGCGTGTTCACCGGCGCATCCATGGGACCGAACCTGATCGCATTCGGCGTGTGGAACTTATCCAGTTCAATGCCCTGCCCATCGGGAGTGCGCATCATCACGAGGGTTGCCCGGACATCTTTGAGTCCGATCAGGCTCCCAACCAAAGGCCCTTCGACTATCGTCTCGCCCTCGAACTTGAGGCCCAGTTCGATGAAGAACGCCTTGGTGGCTTCGAGATCATCGACAACGATGAGGATGTTGTCCATCCGTTTAACTGTCATGTTATTCTCCTACGCTGTTGCGGGCGCACGCCCTCCGGGCAGTCCCCAGTGTCAGGTGCATTATCCCGGTGATCGTCCGGGACGCTTTGTTAGGCGTTTTTGATTTGTGCAAGACTCGCCGCCTGAAAAGGTGACATTCCCAACACGCCCCATTTTACACAGAAATTAATCTTATACAATTGCCAAGATTCGATCTCACGAAACAGGGGCCAGGCTGGGGCTGGGGCAATTGCCACTGGTCAGAATCAACCCCAGGGACGGGCAGGAGGCGCGGGCTTTTCCCTCCTCAAAAGCGATTCCTGTGGTAAACTTTCGCCCGCGAAACTAGGTACGTTACATTTTCATACGTGCCTTTCCGGTCCCGGCAAACCCACGGTT
>JAEURI010000060.1 GCA_016789225.1 Anaerolineales bacterium | reverse complement strand
CTTTCGATGATATTGGCTTTGTACACCTAAGCCTGCTCGTTGGCGGCGGCACCAATAACGAACACACTCTCGTGAGATGCCCATCGTTTCGGCGATTTCCTTATACGTTTCACCTTGGCAGTGCCGCTGATAAAACATGCTTCGTTGCTTGCAGGTGGTTTGTTCGCCCATGATACGCCTCCTCATTCGGAGCGTACCACTTCAAAAAGGGTAATTTGTTAAAGAGCTGCTTAGGGTATAACTGTCAGAGTTTTTACATCAAGATGACTGTCACTTCTGATAAATACAAAAAACTCATGCCCTCCCCCTACTTCCTCCTCTTCGAACTCATCATCTACATCCAATTCGCCCTGTGCCTGCGTCACGCCCTCAAAGGCGGCACGGCAAACCTGTTCAAACTTGGTTTCGGCATCCTCTTCGGCGTCATGCTCGAAATCGCCACCATCCGCCAGTTGAACGCCTATGAATATGGCCAATTCATGCTGATGGTATTGGATGTCCCACTCTGCATCGGCGTGGCGTGGAGCTGCATCATCTATGCCGTCATGGAATTCTCCGACGCCAGCAGCCTGCCCACCTTCCTACGCCCCGTGCTCGACGGTCTGCTCGCGCTCAATATTGACCTCGCCCTGGATGCCGTCGCCATCCGCTTCGGCTTTTGGGATTGGGGCCAGGGCTTGCAGTTCCAATACTTCGGCGTGCCCTATGCAAATTTCTGGGCCTGGTTCTGGGTCGTATTTTCGTTCTCGCTGGGCTATCGTCTGCTCGCACAAAATAAGAGTTGGGTCGGCAAATGGCTGTCCGCGCCCCTGGCCTTCCTCATCGGTTTATTCGGCGTACTCGGAACGAATGCTTTCATCACCTTCATCGTCCTTGCTGCGATTCGTCCCGGCTTGATCTTTTTGACTCTCGCCTCCGCACTCGGCCTTGTCCTGCTCAAACGACCCAGCTTTTACCTGCGCCCGGTCGACCCGACCGCCTTCTGGGTTCCGTTTCTCACCCATGCTTATATCATGGTAGCCGGTGTGATTTCTGGAATCATCTTCAATCCCATCATGCTCCTGCTCTTGGGGATAATCATGTTTGGACTATCACTCTATTTGCATCACAAGACCATCCGGGAAATTTTCCCAACCCGAACTTAACTGATCTTCGCAGTGGATTTCAAAGTCTGGTCATCGAAACCGAGAAAAGCCTCCACTACCTGGGGGTCGAAATGACTGCCTGAATCCTCGCGGATCTTCTGCTTCACATCCGCAGGCTTGAGTCCCTTTCGATAGGGCCTGTCCGACACCAGTGCATCCCACACATCCACCACAGCAAAGATGCGCGCCGCCAGCGGAATGTTCTCCCCGCTCAACCCACGCGGATATCCCTTTCCATTCCACTTCTCGTGATGGCAATAAGGAATGTCCAGAGCCGGTTGAAGAAAACGGATCGGACTGAGCATCTCATATGCATAAACAGGATGTTTCTGGATCAGCGTGCGTTCCTCGTCCGTCAGAGGCCCGGGCTTGAGCAGAATCCCATCTGGAATGGCCATCTTCCCGATGTCGTGCAGAAGCGCCCCGCGTCGGATGTGAATCAGGAGGTTTTCGTTCAATCCCATTTTTCGGGCCAGCTTTTCCGTCAGGGCGGTCACACGTTTGGTATGTCCCTCGGTTTCTTTATCGCGCAAATCCAGAGCGCGCACCCAGCCCTCCAGCGTGGCTTGATACGCTTCCTGTAATTCCTTGTTACTGGCTTGCAAACTTTCGAACAATCTCGCATTATCGATCGCCACCGCCGCCTGGTTGGCAAAGGAGGAGATCATCTCAAGGTCATCGTTCTGAAAGATCCCGGACTGGGCGCGGTTATCCACATAGATGACGCCGATCAGATCGTCCTTCACCTTGAGCGGAGCGCATAAAATGGAAAGCAATTGATAAGCGGCAACGCTTGCCTGCTGCCCAAAACGCGGATCTTCCTTCGCATTCGTGGTCAGAACGGTGATGCCCTGCTCCACCACCTGCCGGACGATGCTCTTGCTGATGGCAAAGACATCCTCCTTCAAATCATGATGTTTGGCATCCCGCGCTATTTGCACGCGAAACCCGCCGCCCTCATCTCGCAACATCAGAAAACCGCGTTCCGCCTTCATCAAAATGATGAGGGTGTCCATCACCTCATCCAGGACCCGCTTCAAGCCAAGCGATGAATTGACCAGGCTTCCCACCCCCATCAACGCATCCATGCGGTTGTGATGCACCTGGTAATGACGTTGAACCTCATCCTTGATCCCGGCCAGGCCTCTGACCAGTTGAGTCAACTCAAGGTTGACCGACGAAACCTGGGGGTTTCCCGTATTGGTCAAACGCATCATGACCTGCATCATCTTTTTCTGAATGGATGCGATCTCATCGAGAACGATCTGTTCGGTACGAGCTTCAGCCATGCGATCACTCCTGGCTCCGTAGGACCGGCTTCAGGTCCATACAGAGAAGCGTTATGGAGAAGAATAAAGTCTTGTACAAGACGCAAATACTATAGCTTCGGTAACACGATGGATTCCTGCTTCTGGTATTTGCCTTTCTTGTCGGCATACGAAATTTCGCATTCCTCATCCGCCTCGAAGAACAACACCTGCGCCAGCCCTTCATTGGCGTAGATCTTTGCAGGCAGCGGCGTGGTGTTCGAGATCTCCAGCGTGACATACCCCTCCCATTCCGGCTCGAAGGGCGTCACGTTGACGATGATCCCACAGCGCGCATAGGTGGACTTGCCCAGGCAAATCGTCAACACACTGCGAGGAATGCGGAAATATTCGACCGTGCGCGCCAGCGCGAACGAATTCGGCGGCACGATGCACACATCTCCCACAAAGTCGACCATCGAATTCGTGTCGAAATGCTTCGGATCAACGGTCGCCGAAAATACATTGGTAAATATCTTAAACTCATTCGCAACGCGAATATCATATCCGTATGATGAAACCCCATACGAAATTACACCCTGACGTACCTGTTTATCCACAAACGGCTCGATCATCTTGTGTTCCAGTGCCATTTTGCGAATCCAGCGATCCGGCTTCAATCCCATGTTCTTCTCCTGTTTTATTGTTGATGAGGTCATTTTATCAAAAATGAAAGCCCGGCACATAACCAATATCATTTTGGTATAATTTTAGAATATGGTAGAAAAAACATATCGTCAGATTGTCAATGAATGGCGCAAAGAACGCGATGCAAATATTCGCCGTGAAAATAACTGGCTTGCCCTGGCAGGTCTGTACTGGCTCAAACTCGGAAAGAACCAATTTGGGTCTGATCAAAAATGCGAGATCCAACTACCCGAGCGCGTTCCGGCGGTGGTGGGTGTGTTTGAATACAACGGCCGTTCGGTTACCATGCGCGTCAACCCCGGCCAAAACGTAAAGGTCAACGACAAACCTGTCGATTTCTCCATTCTCCAGCCTGATATTTCCGAAAACCCAAGCTATATCAAATTGGATGAGATACAACTGGTCGTCATTCAACGCGGAAACCGAATGGGCGTCCGCATGTGGGACAATCAACGCGAACAGCGCCGCCTCTTCCCACCCCGTACCTGGTACGACATCGACGAAGCATTTCGCATCCCCGCAACCTTTACCGCCTACGAAAGGCCAAAGACAGCCTACTTCCCCGACCTGACCGGCGAAAAAGCCGAATTCCCTGTGGAAGGCTACATGACCTTCGAATTCAACGGCGAGATACACCAACTGGACATCAACAAGGAGGAAGACGGTACGCTCTTCCTGCGCTTCTGGGACCCCACCAGCGAGAATGAAACCTACCCCACCGGCCGCTACCTCGTCGCCGATGTAGAGCCCGATGGAAAAGTCTTCCTGGATTTCAATAAAGCCTACAACCCGCCCTGCGCCTTCACCGACTTTGCCACCTGTGTCTTTGCCCCCGAACAAAATCACCTTAATCTCAGGGTAACCGCGGGAGAAACCTACCCGCGAGACAATCACTGATCAAAAGTAAAAAATACGCCGCTTGACGCGGCGTATTTTTACACAAACAAGTTCAAGAAGAATTCGGGCACGAAATAGCCCCCGATCCCAAATCCCCACTTCAAAACACAACACAGAATGAAGATCGCCACACCCAGGCCGAGCAGGACATAATCGCGGCCTGCATATTTCAGATTGTCCCTAAGCCAGGTACGCGGCTTGGTGCCAAAAGCGCGCAGGTCCATCGCATCGATCACCTCTTCACCGGTCACCGTGGACTGCATCACCACTGGAATGATCAATGGTGCCAGGCGTTGAAGGCGCCCCACCAGCCCGCCTTTGAGTTTTTCCAGTTCATACCCACGGGCACGCTGGGCATCCATGGTGATCGTAAAATCACGCGCAAAGGTCGGCAGAAAACGAAAGGCCAGATCCATGGTGAATGACACCTTATCTGATGCGCCCATCCGTTTAAAGGCCGTCCCGTAGATATTCGGGTCCATGGTATATGGGATCGGAATGACGAGCATGGCCATTGTGAACATGCGTGTGATCTGAGTGATTGCGAACCACATCTTTGAGACCGTAATGGGAATATCCCATCCAATATCCGTAAAGGGGATTTTGATGGGAACTTCAAAAACAACAGGAGATGGGAGGTTGGTCACCGAGGAAGGACCGCCGCGCCCCGAAAGCAAACCATTCAGCCCCACGATGAAAAACACGAGGATGAACATATAGGGCAGAATACGCCTTATATCCTTCCACTCGATGCGCGAAAGCAGGAACAGGGTCAGCGAAACAGCGAAGAGTGGCAGGATGATGCGCAGGTCCCAAATATCGGGAATGGTCAACGCCAGGATAACGAACACAAAGAAGACCAGCCGGGTGCGTGGGTCAAGGCGTTGAATGATGGTGTTGCGCCGACGGTACTTCCAGGTGACCAACATGTGACTAGCGGCCTCGTCCCGCTGCGACGGCAGCAAAGGCGATCATCAAAATGGGCACGAGAATGATGGTCACAACCGCATTGCCTATCACGGCAGGCGTGAAGTAGCCAATCAGGGCCGTGTTAAGGTCGATGCCGCCCGTGATCATTTCTGTCAACGAAGCAAACAACATCCCCACCACAATGCCCGCGAGACCCCAACCCACTGCTTTGATGATGTCGGCCTGCGCTCTAAAGTCCTTGATGGCAGCCATGGCAAGGCCTGCAACCATGCCCATCAAACCGTTACCAAGGCTCCAGTTCCAGTAGAAGCCCCAGCCGCTCAACGCGTCGCCCAACGTGTTGCCGATGAAACCGGCGAGCAGACCAACCCAGGGACCATACGCCGCGCCGAAGAAGATCAGCACAGCGACTGCCGGACGAAAGGTAACATTACCAGCCGCAGGCAGGGGGAAGATATTGGTTGCCCATGAAAACACGCCATACAAAGCGGCGCCGATTGCCCCGTACACAACCTGACGGGTTCCAAATGCCCAGGTACTCTTATCGTTCATGACTTCTCTCCTTTTAATTAATGATATTGAATGAACGCTGACCCATTAAAGATAACCCTGTCAACGTTTGTACGTTGCAGGGAACATCACGAAGCATAGTAGGCGAGAGATTCAGCCGGTAAAAAGCCTCCAGTTTTTGGAAGCAATTCAAGGTTAAGCCGAAGAAGCGATGTGGGCCGCACCCGATATTTGAGCAGCAGGCTTTCATCCTTCAAGACTTCCTCGGGCGTGCCATCGGCGATGATGTGTTTATCACCGAACAACAGCACCCTGTTCGCATACGTCACGGCAAGATCAACATCGTGGGTGATGAACAGGGTCGCTGCAAAATTCGCAGAAAGAACGGAGTGTGCGCCGTCGGATGTTTTGCACAACGCCTCCATGAAATGAGTGTAGTTCGCAAAATCCTGCCCGGCTGTTGGCTCATCCATAATGAGGATCTTCGAACGCATCGCAAGCACGGCAGCAATGGTCGTTCGTTTCTGCTGACCAAACGAAAGACCCAGCGGAGGATATTCTTCGAAGCCGGTCATGTTGACAGCAGACAAACTCTCGCGAACGAATTTGGGGATCAAGGCCGAATCATACCCAAGATTCTTCGGTCCGAATTCCAACTCCTCTTTAACAGATGGCGCATATAACATGTGTGTCGGGCTTTGGAACACATATCCAAGAGTATGCGCGATCTGCGCCACGCTCATCTTGCGCGAATCCTCTCCGCCAATGAGCACGCGGCCTTTTGTCGGTTTCAAGAGCCCGATGGAATGCTTTACCAGCGTGGATTTGCCAGCGCCATTCGGACCCAACACAGCAATCAGGTCGCCGGGATAGATATTCAAATTAACGTTTTGCAGGATGAGCGGAAATTCATCATCATAACGAAAATCCACATCCTCGAAGACGACCAACGGCTCGCCTCTCTCCTCGACCTTACGCCTGGGTGACTCTTCCAGAGGCTCACCCAACGCCTTGACCCTTTGCACCACCCACGGGGCAGGCAGCTTGACCTGTCTGTGGTCGATCTCCGGGGGCAGGTCACGGATCGGGCCGAGGTACTTGATGCGCCCATCTTCCATATAAAGCAAACGGTCCGGCCTGGCCTCGATGGCATCCTCCACCCGATGCTCTACCAAAATGACAGTCTTGCCTTCATCGGCCAGGCTGCGAAAGACCTGAAGAGCTTCATGCGCCGAAGCCGGGTCGAGCGAAGCAAGCGGCTCATCCAACAAAAGGACTGAAGGATTCATGGTCAACACCCCAGCCAATGCCACCTTTTGCTTTTCACCGCCGGATAAATTAAACGTCTCGCGGTCTCGCAGGTATTCGAGATTGAGGCGCTTCAGGACCTGATCGACGCGGCTAAAAATTTCAGCGTGCGGCAGACCAAGATTCTCCGGCCCGAATGCAATTTCGTTGTACACATTGCTGGCAACGATCTGGCGCTCCGGATCTTGCAACAGGGTGCCGACCACCTGCGCCATTTCAGGGATGGGAATTTCAGCAACCTCGCGGTCATGGAACAATACCTTGCCGCTGCGCTCACCGCGGTAACTTCGGGGGATCAAACCGTTGATGCAGCGCGCCAATGTGGTCTTGCCGCATCCGCTGGAGCCTGCAATTAATAACAACTCGCCCTGTTTCAGCTCGAGGTTAATACCTTCGATGGCCAGTTCAGGGCGGGTTCTATACTTGAATGTAAGGTTTTCTACGACGAGGGGTTTATCGGACATTTCGGTGTATATTTTACTCTGAAAGAATAACTTCCACCATATCACCGGGGGCGGCTTTCAATCGTTTTGCAATATTTCCATTGACTTCAGCCAGCTCAAGATAATCCTCGCTATCGATCACGGCCACCAGTTCACCAGGCGCACGGTGCCCGTAGGATTCCACCACACCCGAAATCTCAACTCCATGGAGCCGAAACAGGACATCGGTCCGGTTTTGAAGCGCGGCAGCAGGCAGGTCAAGGGTGAGGTTACCAAACATATCCATCACCGACACATGCGCCTGCCACCCATTCGCCGTCTTCATTGGTTTGGGCATTTCGACCCGCACCGGGTCTGTAAAGGATGGGCCAAGCTCGCTCAGCGCGACCCCGTTTGCAAGATGCGCCGCCACGGGCGAAAAAATATCGCGCCCATGAAATGTCTTGCTGACCTTCGCCAGCCAGTATTTCGGGTTTTGGAGATTCACGAATTCCATCGGTTTGTTGTCCCGCTCTGCATCCTCGATGATCGGCGTCAGCAGGCCGTTATCCGGGCCGACAAAATATTGGTCGCCAATCTTCGCCGCAAGCGGCCTACGCCTGGTGCCAACGCCCGGGTCGACTACAAAAAGATGGATTGTATTCTTCGGGAAGAAAGGATAGGCTCGCCAGAGCGACATCGCGCCTTCCTTGATATTTTGCGGGGAAATATTGTGCGTGAAATCGACAAGCCTGACATCCGGCGCAATGCCATAGATCACGCCCTTCATGATGCCGACAAACTCATGCTGTATCCCAAAATCGGTCAGGATGGTAATAATGCTCATGTTATTCTCCGATCACATCCACAAGCGCCTGATAGCTTGCAGGAATCAATTTTGGCGATGTAAATGACTCGGTGATGATGGATGGGTCCTTCATGCCGTGCCCTGTGCAGACGATGACAATGCGCTTGCCTTTCGCATCCAACGACCCGCGGCTTGTTTCTGCAACCAAACCTGCCAGCCCCGCTGCAGACGCCGGTTCAACCCACACCCCTTCCGAAGCAAGAATGCGTTGGGCGCCCAGAATCTGCGCATCAGAGACCGCAATGATCTTTCCATTGGATTCATGCGCCGCCTCAAGTGCTTGTTCTCCGCGTGCCGGTTTGCCAATGCGGATGGCGGTTGCAATGGTCTCGGGCTTATCGACGGGATGTCCCAACACAAGCGGAGCAGCTCCCTCAGCCTGTACCCCCAATATATGCGGTAATCCTTTTTGATATTGCTTGAAGCCCGCCCAATAGGATGTGATATTGCCTGCATTACCAACCGGCAGGCAAAGCCAATCAGGTGCCGAGCCAAGTTCGTCGCAGATCTCGAACGGGGATGTCTTCTGTCCCTCAATGCGATATGGATTGATGGAGTTCACCAGCGCGATGGGTGTTTTCTGTGTGATCTCCACGACAAGCGTCAAAGCATCATCAAACGAGCCCTGAATTTGAATGACTTCCGCGCCGTAGGCGATAGCACCTGCCAATTTGCCAACTGCCACTTTCCCCTCAGGAATCAGCACAATGGAGCGCAACCCGGCACGAGCGGCGTATGCGGCGGCAGAAGCGGCGGTGTTGCCCGTCGAGGCGCAGATCACAGTCTTCGCGCCACGTCCCACAGCTTCACTGATGGCGGCGGTCATACCGCGGTCTTTGAAGGAGCCGGTGGGGTTTAACCCCTCGAACTTTATGAACAATTCACAGCCAAATTCCCTACCAAGCCGCGGCATGGGGATCAATGGAGTATTACCTTCGTTCAAGGAAATAATTTGAGTATGGGCAGGCAGGTCGAGGTATTGCCTGTAGCGATGGATCAAGCCCTGGTAGGTCATTGTCAACTCCGAGATTAAGAATGAGCCGATTATAATGTCCCGCATGATGAAAATCCGAGTACCCGCCACATCTGCCAATTTAGGTCCTGGGTTCGACTGCATGGGTCTTGCACTGGACGTTTGGAACGAACTCTCATTCGAACCAGCTGTAAAACTGAGCTATCATGTCACCGGCGAAGGTGCGGATAAATTCAACAAAGGCGCAAAAAATTTACTGACAAAAGCATACAGCAACCTATATGAAATCTGCGGCAAAGCGCTGATGGGGGCATCGATTCGGGCACGCAATGAGATCCTCGTCAGCAGCGGGTTGGGCTCCAGCGCGGCGGCCATCGTTGCAGGGTTATTCGGTGCAAATGAAATGCTTGGCAAGCCGTTGACTGAAAACGATCTGTTGAAGATCGCAACAGAAATGGAAGGTCACCCCGATAACGTTGCGCCAGCCCTGCTGGGCGGGCTGGTGGTTTCAGTGATGAACAAGGATGAGATCATTACGCGGCGGTATGAAATTCCGCCTTTGACCCTGGTCATCGTCAAGCCAGATGTGGAATGGTTGACGAAGACGGCGCGCGCCGTGCTGCCCAAATCAGTTTCGCGGGCAGATGCGGTTCACAATATTGGGCGGGCTGCATTGGTAGTGGATGCGCTATGCAAGGGTGATCTGGATCTGTTACAACTTGTCATGGAAGATCGCATCCATCAGACATATCGCCTGCGCCACATTTCTGGCGGAATGGCGGCTTATAAATGCGCCAAAAAACATGGAGCCGCTGCACTATCGGGAGCAGGTCCATCCATTATTGTATTTACTCAACCCAGCCAGGCGCAATATGCAATGGCAGATATCCAATCCGTTTTTGGAGAACGCGGTATTAAGACAAAAGGAATTATCACCTGCCCCAATAACAAGGGCGTTCATCGGATATAAAAAGCGGACTTTTGCAAGTCCGCTTTTTATTTATTTCTTTTTGGTTTTTGGTTTTGCTTTCTTCGCAGGTGCCGACTTGACCGGCGCAGGCACAGCTTGTTGAGTTGCAGCCTGACCATCAGCAGCATATGCAGTATGCAATGCCACGGGTTCTGATTTACCGCGAACACGCAGATTAATCATTTCAACCATCACCGAAAAGCCCATGGCAAAATAGATATATCCCTTCGGAATATGTTGATGCAAACCTTCCACAACGAGAGTAAAACCAATGAGGAGCAGGAAGCTTAGGGCAAGGATCTTGATGGTGGGGTGTTTCTCAACAAATTCACCGATGGGACCCGCTGTAAAGATCATCACAGCAGCAGAGACGACAACGGCTATGATCATAATTTCGATATGATCCACCATGCCAACTGCGGTAATCACCGAGTCAAGCGAGAATACCACATCCAAAAGCAGGATCTG
>JAEURI010000242.1 GCA_016789225.1 Anaerolineales bacterium | reverse complement strand
TTTTCGCGCAAGTCACGGACATCGTCCACACCGTTGTTGGAAGCGGCATCGATCTCGATCATGTCCATGAAGCGGGTTTCGTTGACAGCTTTGCAGTGTTCGCACTCATTGCAAGGACGTTTTATGGGGTCTTCGCTGAGACAATTGACCGCTTTCGCTAACAAACGCGCAACGGTGGTCTTGCCCGTTCCGCGTGGACCAGCGAAGAGGTAGGCATGACCGACTCGGTCTGCCTTGATGGAGTTGGTCAAGGTCTGGATGACGTGGTCTTGTCCGATGACGGTGTCCCATTGCTTGGGACGGTACTTACGGTAGAGGGCTTGGGTCATTTGTAGGTGTCAGGTGTTGGGTTACAAGGTAGGTATGGCTGGAGGTCTTTCAGATTGCCTGAATCATAGCACAGAATATCTGTGCATAAGGTGGTTATGGTAGGTCGCTTAAGAGGAAGTCATCGATGGACATGTCGGTTTTGGAGGCTTCGATGGCACTCCATACCACCACCCCCACCCTGCCTGAAGTATAGGTGGAGTCGGTCACGGAGTCGACCATTTGACCATCCACATACAGGGTCAATACGCCATTTCCACAGTCTGCGGCGACGCGATAGGAGGATGCATTTTGTGGGATCAAGCTGGAAAATCCCCACTGGTCGTTGTTCGTTAGAAAATTATCCAGCACGCCCGAATCCACCCGGGCAATGACATATTGCCCGGCAGGGGTAACGGCAAAATAGTACATCGCCTGACCGTCACCCTGTTGATCACACATCAGCCCAAAGGCTGTGTATTTGTCGGTGCCGTTGTTGATGAAGGTCGCTTCGAGATGAACGTTGCGATATGCGTTGCTATTTGGCGACGTCCACACAAACCAGTTTTTGGTCTGAACGATCATCCGCAACGAGTCGTTTTCATATTGAACAAAACTGTCCAAATCATTGATCGTGCCCCAAGGGCCGTCTGCATTTGAGAAATCATCCTCCAAGATGATGTTTGCGGAGGTCAGCACTTCGGTTGGGTTGGGAACATCGGCTGAAGGAGCGGGAGTCTCAGAGGCAGTGGATAAAGGAGTTGAGGGATTGAGAAAGCGCATTGCCAACCCGGAAACACCCACAACCGAGGCCAAAAGACAAAGGACGGCGATACAACCGATGGCGATGCTGAGAGTTGATACTCCCAGCTTGGAGACTGCCTGTTTTGCAGGAGCAGGCTTCTCCTGAGTCTGAGCCGCAGCGGGGGGAATCTTTTTCGGCGCTGCCGACATCGTTTCCATGGTGGTCAATGCCTGTTTCCAGGCGGAGAGAAATTCATCGGTGTTGGCGAAGCGATCATCCGGGTCTTTGGCAAGGGCTTTTAGAATAACCTCTTCGATGGAACGGGGAATATCGCGTTTGACCGAGGAAGGCGGAGGCAGAGGGTCGCTTATATGTTTGAGAATGACGGCAAGCGGCGTATCGGCCACGAACGGCACGCGCCCGGTGACCAGCTCATAGAGGATGACCCCCAGCGAATAAATATCCGAGCGTTGATCCACGTTGAGCGCAGCGGCTTGCTCCGGGCTGATGTAATCCGGCGTGCCCATGATGGCTTCGGTCTGTGTCAGGCGCGGGGATGCGCTCTCCAGGATCTTTGCAATACCAAAATCGGTGAGGAAAAGATTGCCGCCCGAATCGACCAATACATTGGCGGGCTTCAGGTCGCGGTGAACCACGCCCTGCGCATGGGCATAACCAAGCGCTTCGGTCAATTGCTCAAAGATGCGGTCGATCTCGTCCAGTGAAAGCGCTCCCGCTTTCATTTTTTCCTTCAACGTCCCCGCTTCAAGATAGCGCATGACAAAATAAGCGATCCCGTTCTCTTCACCATAATCGAAGACCGGCAGAATATGCGGGTGTTCGAGCCGGGCAATGATGCGGGCTTCCTGCTTAAAGCGCTTGACGAACTCTTCGCTTTCGGCCAATTGACCCGGCAGCACTTTGACCGCCACGTTACGGTCCATTGATAATTGATAGGCTTTGTAGACGGTTGCCATGCCCCCTTCGCCAATTTGTTTAATGATACGATACGCGCCCAGCATCTGCTCAGGCTGAAGTTTCGTCATGTGGAACTCCTGCCAACAATAAAATAAATTACGGCACTCGATAAACCGCTCTCAAATTGCCTTGTGGATCAAACAACTTTGCATTCTCACCCGAACTCCAAACGCCTTCACCAATACCCCAGTACAGGTCAATGACTGAGTCGGTGCCTGCGCTGGTATGGACTTGAACGGCTCCATTTGGATAGAGCGTGATCTGCGGAAAGGTAAAGGTGTTTCCATTCTCATCTTTAAGCTGCCACGAGGTCAAATCCAATTCCCCATCACCTTCGAACTTGATGACCGTGATCTCGGAAGTCAGCACGCCTGCCCCAACAACGCTGCTGATCTTCACGGGGATATCCGTCTGCAATTCGCTGCCAGACGCTGGACCCGCGCCACTGTTGGGGATGGGAGTCGCCTGCATCACTGCAGATTGGCTGACGGCGCGGACATTGCGGTCATACCAAAACAGGATTCCGCCCGTCACGCTCGCCGAAACGAAGACGTTTAGAAGCAGGTATTGAATGAGTTTGCGACGATCCATGGTGGTCGAATCATAGCACAGAAAAGTTTCAGGTTGCAGACTGAATGTTATTTTGTCATGGATATCGCCACCCAATCCTTCATCTGACGGATTTCGCCTCGCTTCAACCCCCTGGTCTGCCCGGCCTCTATGACACTTTCTGCCTGATGGTCAAGAATCCCACTTAAGATGATCTCTCCATTCGGCTCGATCAAATCTGCCAGCCCCGCGCCGAAGAGACGGATGAGCACCGGCGCGAGGATGTTCGCCACCACCAACGGCGCAGACTTGAATGCGAACTGCCCTGCGAGAACCTCGGTCACTGAACCCTGTCCGAGAAGGAGTTCCTCCCCCACCCCGTTGACATCCGCATTCTCGCGCGAGTTCCTAACCGACTCCATGTCAATATCCACGCCGAGGACGGTCTTTGCACCAAGCTTAATGGCCGCAATGGATAAGATTCCCGAACCACATCCTACGTCAATACAGGAAAGAGGAAAAAGGAAAGAAGCGCCTTCTTCCGCCTTTCTTCTTTCGTCAAAAGAAATTTCCATCAACTCCAAACACAACTGCGTGGTCGGGTGAGTCCCTGTGCCAAACGCCATGCCGGGATCGATCTTGATGGGGATTCGTTTCGGGTCTGGCGACTCAAGCCAAGCAGGCAGAATCAAAAGGCGCTCACCGATGAGAATCGGCTTGTAGTGCTGCTTCCAGGCTTCCATCCAGTTTTGATCCGCGATCTGTTTGTACGTGGGAGTCGGCACCGGCGTGATCATCCCCAAATAGTACAGTGACTCTTCGATCTTTTGCCGCATCTCTTCGAGCTGGTCATTGACTTCCAAATAAGCGCGGACGGTGATGGGACCCGTCGCCGTGCCTTCGTCTTCATCGTTGACAAAGCGCACACCCTGTTCGGTCATGACACCATTCGGCGCAAAACGAGCCAACACATCGGCAACCGATTCGGCGAGTTCGCCATCGACAGTGAGAGAAATTTCAAGCCAATTCATGTACAGTCTCCAAAATTATTTTTTCTCAGCCCGGTAAAACTTAATTTTCACCCCTTCGAGTGTCACCAAACCCGCTTTGATATGCGGATCAATGATTTCGAGAAATGCTTCGAGGCGCTCTTTCGTATCGACAACTTCGACAACGATGGGCAAATCCTCTGAGAGGCGTTCGATCTTGAATGTTTGAATGACGCGGGTATTCGCGCCAAAGCCCATCATGCCACGCAGGACGGTTGCACCTGCCAAACCACGGTCACGGGCTTGCAGGACGATCCATTCATAAAGCGGTTTGTGTTCGTGCTTATCTGACTCGCCGATGAAAATACGGAGCAGACATCCTTCTTCAGGTAATTGCATGATATTACCTCCAGATCATGAATGAAAGCATGCGTCCCAGCCAAACGGCAAAGAGACCGATAATCACACTTGCGCCGATATTCGCCAAGGCGCTCATCATCTGACTGTCACGCGCCAGATTAAGCGTTTCATTTCCAAATGTCGAAAACGTAGTGAACCCGCCAAGAATGCCCATAAAAACAAACAGGCGCGCCTCGCTAGTGAACAGACCACGACTTTCTGCAAGTTGGGCGAGGAAACCAATAACGAAACAACCAAGCACATTGACCGTCAACGTCCCATATGGAAAGCCGACGCTTTTTGTAACTTGCTGCACCCATCCGCTGACCCAATAGCGCAAGATCGAGCCAATAAACCCGCCTGCGCCGACGAGAAGCATATTTGTCATAGTTCCTTTTTTTGACGATAGACGATTGACCATGGACGATGGAAAGTCCGTCTGCGGTCTATCGTCCGTCGTCCATCGCCATTTCTTTCGCTGCCCAGTGGATCAAATCCTTCTCGGCAAATAACATGATGGGTAAATCATCTACACCGAAATACTTCATCTCCGATATTTCATGAGACGGTTTAAACTCGCCGCCTGTTATTTTACACAGATATGTGATTCCAAGATGCGGAAATTCTCTTGCACTGGCAACCTTCAACAACCTTATTACTTCGATCTGCATCCCCGTCTCTTCGTGGAATTCACGAGCTACCGCTTCGATGGGTTGCTCCTTATATTCAAGCGCTCCGCCGGGGATGCCCCATTCATATTTGCGATAGGTGTGTTTGAAAAGCAAAATCCTACCCTGCTCATCAAAGATCAACGAAGAAACGCCTGCATTGAATTTCGGCTGAATAAGTCTTGTCGCAAAGACATGCAGCCACATCGGTAACAAACGCCAGAGGCGCATCAAAGGTTTAAGCATAGTGAAAATATTATACAGGACGATAGACCGTTGACCATATAAAAACCATCGTCCATCGTCGGCGGTCTATCATCTGACAAACAAAAACGAGCGGATATTCATCCACTCGTTCCATCGTCTATCGTCAGTTGTCCATCGTCGGCGGCGTTAGCCGCCAAGCGTCTCGTTCAACCAATCCAGGAAGCCCTTCTCCTGCGGCTTGACCGTCGTGCCAAGGCTTTCAGCTAATTTCTCAAAGAGTTCGCGCTGTTCCTTGGTCAACTTGGTGGGAACTGCCACATTGACAATGACCAGTTGATTACCGCGGTCTTTTCGTCGTAGATAAGGCACACCCTTTCCGTGAAGGGTAAAGACCTTGCCAGGCTGCGTCCCTGCAGGAATCTTCAATTTTGTGTCACCATCCAAAGTGAGCACGTCCACTTCCGCGCCCAAAACAGCCTGTGCAATGTTGATATCGAGATTCAAAATCACATCGTTATCGCGGCGTTTAAAGAACTGATGCGGCTTGACGTCCAATACCAGGAACAAACTTCCCTGCGGACCGCCGTTCTCGCCGGGCGCTCCTTCCCCATTCAAGCGGATCTGCGTGCCCATATCCACACCTGCGGGGATCTGCACCTTCTTCTTGACCCTCTTGCGTTCCAAGCCACTGCCGCGACAAGTCGTACATGGAGATGCGATGGTCTCACCACGTCCACTACAGGTTGGGCATGGCGCCGTCTGCACCATCTGACCCAAAAAGGTCTGACGTACCTGACGTACTTCGCCCTGTCCATTACAGGTCGTACACTTTATAGGGGATGTGCCTGGCTCAGCACCCTTGCCACTACAACGGGAGCAGGTTTCGTCACGCGTGAATTCGATTTCTTTTTCAACACCGAAGACCGCTTCCTCAAAGGTAAGCGAAACCTGCATTTGTAAATCCCGCCCACGGCGCGGAGAGCGGCGCGAACGTCGTCCAGTGGAGAAACCAAATCCGCTGAACAAGTCTTCAAAGATGTCGTTGAAATCGGCAGTGTAATCCTGATACCCGCCGCCACCCATGCCGCCCAGCCCCGCCTTGCCAAAGCGATCATAGCGCGCGCGCTTTTCCGGGTCTGAAAGCACACCATACGCCTCGTTGATTTCCTTGAACTTCTCCTCGGCGTGTTCTTCCTTGCTCACATCGGGATGATATTGACGCGCGAGCTTGCGGAACGCGGCTTTGATCTCATCATCGCTCGCGCCCTTGCCCACACCCAAAATTTCGTAATAGTCTCGGTTACTCATAATGATTAGTGAGTAGAAAGTGGGAAGTAACTACTCACCACTTTCCACTTTCTATTCCTTGACTTCTCCATCCACCACATCAGGCCCTGCATCGGATGAAGGCCCCGCCTCGGCTCCACCGGCAGTTGGATTCTGCTCATAGACGCTGGCACCTATCTTTTGAATGGTCTGACCCAAGGACTCGACAGCGGCTTTGATCTTCTCGACATCTTCGCCCTTCGCCGCTTCCTTGACCTCGTGGGACTTGGTTTCAACCTCAGCCTTGATCTCCGCCGGGACCTTATCGCCCAAATCGCGCAATGCCTTCTCACCCGCATAGACGGTGTTATCGGCATTGTTACGCGCTTCGATCAAGTCCTTGCGCTTGCGGTCTTCTTCGGCATGAGCCTCGGCATCTTTGCGCATCTTTTCAATTTCAGCTTCGTTCAAGCCGGAGGATGCAGTGATGGTGATGTGCTGGCTCTTACCCGTGGCCTTATCCTGCGCGCTGACTTTGAGAATGCCGTTCGCATCCACATCGAAAGTCACTTCAATCTGGGGAACACCACGCGGAGAGGGTGGAATGCCGTCAAGGATGAACTTGCCCAAAGACTTGTTATCCGCCGCCATTGGACGCTCACCCTGCAGGACGTGAATCTCAACCTGAGTCTGGTTATCGGCCGCAGTCGAGAAGACCTGCGAACGGCGGGTCGGGATGGTCGTATTGCGTTCGATCTGAGCCGTGGCAACGCCGCCGAGGGTTTCGATAGCGAGGGTCAACGGGGTCACATCGAGAAGGAGGATGTCCTTCACTTCCCCTCCGAGCACACCGCCCTGAATGGCCGCGCCAATCGCAACGACTTCATCGGGGTTCACACCCTTGTGCGGATCCTTGCCGAAGAACGCGCGCACGCGATCCTGGATGGCAGGCATGCGCGTCATACCGCCCACAAGCACCACTTCATTGATATCGCCCGCGTTCAAGCCCGCATCGGCCAACGCCTGCTTGACCGGCGCAATCGTGCGGTCAACAAGGTCGGCAGTGATCTGTTCCAGCTTGGCGCGGGTCATGGTCATTACCAAATGTTTGGGGCCGCTTGCATCCGCGGTCAAATACGGCAGGTTGATCTCAGTCTGCATCACGGTGGAAAGTTCGATCTTCGCCTTTTCGGAGGCTTCCTTCAAACGCTGAAGCGCCTGTCTGTCATTATGCAGGTCAATTCCGTTATCTTTCTTGAACTCGGCGATCAGATGATCCATAATGCGCAGGTCAAAGTCATCGCCGCCGAGGAAGGTATCACCGCTCGTGGCACGAACTTGGAATACGCCGTCGCCCACATCCAAAATGGACACGTCGAAGGTACCGCCACCAAGGTCATACACGCAGATGACTTCGTTCTTCTTCTTGTCCAACCCATATGCCAGCGAAGATGCGGTCGGTTCGTTGATGATACGCAATACTTCCAAGCCAGCGATCTTGCCCGCATCCTTGGTGGCATTGCGTTGAGCATCGTTGAAATAAGCAGGCACAGTAATGACCGCCTGCGTGATCGTCTCACCCAAATAGGCTTCGGCATCTGCCTTGATCTTTGCAAGGATCATCGCCGAAACTTCTGGCGGGGAATAATCCTTGCCGCCAAGTTCCACGCGCACGTCGCCGTTCGCGGCTTCTGCCACGCCATAGGGCACGCGCTTCTTGGTGCGTTCCACTTCCGCGTCACCAGATTTGCGTCCCATAAAACGCTTGACCGAGAAAATCGTATTCGTCGGGTTCGTGATTGCCTGATTTCGCGCCACACGTCCCACCAAACGTTCGCCGTTCTTATTCAACGCCACCACAGAAGGAACCAAACGCTCCCCTTCCGCCGATGGGATTACGACCGGCTCCCCGCCTTGCATCACCGCCGCCACCGAGTTCGTCGTGCCTAAGTCAATACCAATGATTTTTGCCATGATTGCTCCTATACCGTTTGATAGGGACGCAGCAATGCTGCGCCTCTACAGATAATTTACTGCGCGACTCTCACCAATGCCGGACGAATCACACGTTCACCGATCACATAACCGTTCTGAACCACATCGATCACATGCCCGCTTTCCACTTCGCTAGAGGGTTCATGCGAGATGGCTTCATGGAAGTTCGGGTCGAACGCGACACCTTTCGCTTCAATGCGCTTCACGCCTTCCATATCCAAAATATTCTGGAACTTGCGCGCCACCAATTCGATACCGCTCGCCCACGAATCATCCGCAGGACGGTTTTGCAAAGCACGCTCCAGGTCATCAAGCACGGGCAGCACCTTCTTGATGATGTCACCCTTGGTCGAAGCCTTGAAGGTCTCGTTATCACGTTCCACGCGCTTGCGGAAATTTTGGAAGTCTGCCTGAGACCGTGCCCAGCCATCCTTATATTCGACCATCTTGGCTTCAGCTTCCTTCAACTGCTGGATCAACGCCTCACGCTCCGCATCGACGGGAGCCTGTTCGGTCGTCTCAGCCTTTGATTCCGCTGTGGCCTTAGTCTCTTCGTTTTCTTCCTGTTTGTTCACTTCTTCTGCCATGTGTCTCACTCTCGTAGTTTCGATATTAGGTATTCGTTATTCGTCGTTCGAGTATCGATTATCAAATATCGTTATTTATTCACTCGAAATATTATCGTTCACCAGATCGCTCAACAATGCAGCGACGAATCTAACTGTAGGGATGGTCTTGGAATACGCCATGCGCATGGGACCCAACACACCCAGCGCACCTGTCGCCATACCGGGAACGCCATATCTTGCAATGACCAGACTGCACTGGCGCAAATCGTCATATTCGCCTTCGCCGCCGATGAGCACTTGCAAGGCACCGACGTTGCTGTTGCTGGTAGTCTTGGTCAGCAAATCCTGTAAGGTGGCGGGTTCTTCAAAGATCTTCAACGCCCGCCGTGGACCGTCCAACTCTGAGAATTCCGGTTCGCCAAGAACATTTGTCAAACCGTCGGTATAGATTTCACCCGAGGCTTTATCCGTCATGCGGCGCATGTCCTGCAAAATAAGCAAAAGGATGTCCTGGTCGAGAGGGTCGGGACGAGCCGTCAGCGTGGACATGGCTTGGACGGTCAGACCAGCCAAAAGTCCGTTAAGACGCGCAGCAGTTGCGCTGAGTCGATCCTGGGCGACGGGTTCCGCCAACGTCAAAATCTGCTGGGATACTTCCCCGCCGAGCATCACCATCACCATTAAAACCTGTCTACCTTGCGTGGAGATGAGTTCAACGTGTTTGAACTTGGTGGTCTCAACATGCGGCGCAGCAACAACCGAAACACCCTGCGATTGATTCGCGAGAACGGATGCCGCAAGAGTCATCCATTGGTCTAGCTCGGGGCGCGATTGGTAGAACTGGTGCGAGATGGTGTGCTGAACGGTTTCGGGCAGTTCGGCGCTGTGCATCATCTCGCTGACGAAGTAACGGTAGCCTTCTTCGCTGGGAACGCGCCCGGCGGAAGTATGCGGCTGACGCAGGTACCCCATCTCGGTCAACGCCGCCATCTCGTTGCGAATGGTCGCAGATGACAGGTTGATGTGGTAATGCTCCGCCAACCGCTTCGAGCCAACCGGCTGAGCGGAGTCGATGTAATCACGAATGATCAACATCAGGAGGGTTTTCTGACGTTCGGTGAGATGGTTCATATCATGAAGTTAGCACTCTCACAACGAGAGTGCTATTGAGTACGGAATAATGATAACAGCGGGAAAATGATGCGTCAATAAGAGGAGTGTAAGAAAAGATGCTGGCTACTAAAAAGTCGATCATGAGCTGCACAGCGTTTTACTAAGAAGAGTGACAGACTTCACTTGACAAAACGCCAACCTTATTTATAATTATTCTAAATTTATAATTATTCTAAACAAGAGGATTTATGTCCGATCTATCCACTCTAACCTCTGCCTTGCGAGAAGCCGGAATGCGTGTTACGCCTCAGCGGGTTGCGATCTGCGAATTGCTGGCAGCCAGCGATGAACATCCTACTGCAGCGATAATCTACGATGAACTCAAGCCGCGTTTCCCTTCGCTCAGCCTTGCCACGGTCTACAACACGCTGGATACGCTGGTGGGTTTGGGCGTGGTAAATGTGCTGGGGCATGCGGGCGATGATAAAGTCCATTATGACGCGGATACAAAACCGCATGTCAATTTGGCATGTATCTCCTGCTCGCGCATCATCGATATCCCCAGCGAACATGTCACCCACTTGGATACGGAAATCACTGCAGCCTCGGGCTATAAACTGCTCGGCGCGCGTGTGCTGTATTATGGGCTGTGCCCTGCCTGCCAGAAGAAGCAGATGAAAATGAAGAGGCAATAATGGATCAATTACCCAAACCAGAAACCCGCTGTACTGAAATTCTCTCCGATACCCTGCGTGGTTACGCGGGGATCCAAGAAGTTGACTACGACTATACCAATGGGAATTTGAAAGCCGTTTTTGACCCGCGCAAGATCAGCAATGAGCGCGCCCTGGAGGTCGTTCATCATGCTGGGCGTGAAGCGTCGATGCGAGTGGCACAGTGCGCTGCCAAACGTGAACGCGGCGAAGAAGCCTGCGCCCAATGCGCGGGGGAACTTGCAGCACAACTCGTTCATCAATATGAAACTGCCGCCTCCCTGCCAACAGCTACCTTCCGCAAGAACACGCTCGAAATGAGACTTGGCACATCCCGCCTGACAACCAGTGAAAATATCGAAGTCGAATCGGCATTCTTGAATCCGACTGAAGCGCAGAAAAAAAACACTGCGATCCCCCTCGAAAGAATCGAAGTCGCGTTCACGGTCATCAATGCTGTGGCTGCATTAACGGCGTTCATCGGTGCAGGGATGGGATGGAATCCGTCGCTCATCTTCGGTTTATATTTTGTTTCATACGCCACGGGCGGATGGTTCGGCCTGATGGCGAGCGTCGAGGCGTTGAAAGAGAAGACACTCAACGTGGACTTGCTCATGATCCTCGCGGCGCTGGGCGCGGCGGCAATTGGTCAACCTGCCGAAGGCGCCATGCTGCTCTTCTTATTCTCGCTTTCCAACACCCTTCAAACCTTTGCGATGGATCGCAGCCGGAAAGCCATCGAAAAACTTTTGGACTTGCGCCCCAAGCAAGCCACTGTGCGGCGCGGCTCACGGTTGATCTCGCTGCCCATCGAACAGCTTACCCTCGGCGACATCGTGTTTGTGCGCCCCGGCGAGCGCTTCCCCATCGATGGCGAAGTGCTGTCTGGTGTGTCGGATGTTGACCAAGCCACTATCACCGGCGAGTCGATGCCGGTGCATAAGCAGCAAAATGATTTGGTCTTCGCTGGCACCGTCAACGGGACCGGCTCACTGGAAATCCGCGTGACGCGGCTCGCCAAAGACACCACACTGGCTCGCATCGTCAAAATGGTGGAAGAGGCGCAGTCTACAAAAGCCAACACTCAGCAAATGCTCGATACCTTCGAACAGCGCTATGCCATCTTCGTGCTGGCGGCAGCAGTATTGCTCATCTTCGTGCCCTGGCTCGTGCTCGGCCACAACTTCCAGCCAACCTTCTACCGCGCCATGACCTGGCTCGTGGTCGCTTCGCCGTGTGCCTTAGTCATCTCTACGCCTGCCAGCATCCTTTCCGCAATTGCAAACGGCGCACGCAACGGCGTACTTTTCAAAGGTGGCGTTCATCTCGAAAAGACCGCCACACTCAAAGTGCTGGCGTTCGATAAGACCGGCACACTCACCAGCGGCAAGCCGACACTATCCGGGATGTTCTCGTTCAGTGACATAAAAGAAGATGACCTACTGCGTCTCATCGCCGCATTGGAATCGCGTTCCGAACATCCTTTGGCAAGGGCAATCGTGCAGGCGGCTCATTCCCGGAACTTGGGCCTGCCCCTGTCCATGGACTTTCGTGCCATCCCCGGGCAGGGCGTGGAAGGTGTCGTTGAATCCCATCATTTGTGGATCGGCAATGAACGCATGTTTATCGAGCGCGATGCGCAAATCCCTGCCGAAATTATGAATAAGGCAAGTAAGATGCAAGATGAAGGTCAGACAGCGATGTTTGTCTATGATGCAAAGGCGCAGTTATTCCTTGGGCTGGTTGGCGTGGCTGATACGCTGCGCGAAGACGCCGTGGAAATGATCAAGGCGCTCAAAGCCATTGGCATTGAACACATAGTCATGCTAACGGGTGATAATGCCAAGGTCGCTGCCAAGATCGCCGCACGCGCCGGTGTGGACGAGTTCCATGCGGATTTGCTGCCGCAAGACAAAGTTACTGTGTTGAAGTCTCTTCAAAAGAAGTACGGTCCCGTGGCGATGGTCGGCGACGGCGTGAACGATGCCCCTTCATTGGCAACTGCTGATATCGGTATCGCCATGGGCGGCGCAGGAACCGATGTTGCCATCGAAACCGCGGATGTCGTCTTGATGTCTGATGACCTGCGCAAAATTCCCTTCTCGATTGGGCTGGCGCGACAGGCACGCAAGGTTGTCTGGCAGAACCTGACCTTTGCCCTAAGCGTGATCGTACTACTGGTCGCTGGCGCGTTTGGTGCCGAGTTGGCACTTCCACTCGGGGTGGTCGGCCATGAAGGCAGCACGGTACTGGTGGTATTGAATGGGTTGAGGTTGTTGGGATATAAGTAATTCGCTAATCTTCGTGAAAAAAAACGAGCGCATGAGATAACTCATGCGCTCGTTCGTTAGAACGTGGCAAGTTAAGGCGTCAGCGGGGCGGGCCGCCAGGAGGGGTGGAACTCCTGTGCCGGGTCGGTGGTGATGCGGACTCTATCACCGCCGGAAAGGGTCATATAGAAAATATCCAGATTACCGGCTTCCCCCACACCTTCATAGGCAAGGTAAAAACCATCGGGCGAATAATCCACATTCTCGATAAGGGCGATGCTCATCTGAACGCGCAAACCCTGTTCATTTGTGCGGTCTGTGGCAGAAGTACTCATCAGGTAGGGATTGCAGAAATTTGTGGAACAACGCTGGTTGAAGAGGATCAAGTCACCCTTGGGCGACCAGTCGGGAAGGTAATCTGAATAAGCAATACCGCTGCGAATGATCTGGGTTTGCTCTGTGCCATCTGCGTTCATGATCCAGATCTGATAAACACCCAGACGTTTGACCACATAGACAAGTTGCGAGCCATCCGGTGACCAAGCCGGCATCCTCGCCTCGACCCGGGCCTCACCCTTTGTAATCTGGGTTAGGGAAGAAGTAACATCATCCACATTGAGGGTGAAAATTTCCATCTGACCGGTGCGCATGGAGGTAAAGGCAATCGTCTTGCCATCAGGTGACCAGGCTGGGTCAAAATTACCACCCAGAGATGAATCCAGAGTGACCAGATTGGTCCCATCCGCATTGATGAGATAAAGACTGGCGTTGAAGTACACATCCTCATTCCCCTGGCAGGGAGAAATGAAGACCAAACGCTGTCCATCCGGTGACCAGGAAGGCTGACAAGCTCCGCTTGGCAGGTTTGTCAGTTGAATGGCAGTCTCTCCGGCAACATCTGCTAAAAATATCTGCGGAGCCCCCGTCCGCCCGGAAGCATAGGCAATTTCCCCGGTACCTCCACCAATGGCGGTGACGGGTGACTGCAAGGAAGGAGTCCCTGTTATATCTCCTGATGCGGGTGTTTGAGCCGTGCTCGAGATCAGGGTTGGGGTTGAGGTCGGAGTATTGGTCGGCCTCGGCGTGGATGTCAGTGTCGGCGGCAGGGTCGCTGTGAAAGTTGGCGGCATAGTCTGTGTCGGCGGCAGCGAAGTATGAGTGGGCGTTGGCGTGCTGGTATTTGTAGGCGCAAGGAAGGGAACCATAGCGCGCACATTCGAAGGCAAAATACCAGGCGCGAAATAAACAATACCGCCCAAGGTCAATAACAAAACCAGGGCCACCATTCCGAAACGAACCAAGGAGGAGCGGCGTTTTCGTTCCCGTTCCTTCTGGCGCTTCAATGGGGAAACGAACGGTTGCTCCTCATGAGCCGAGGGACTCGGAGCGATCGGCCCGGGCATTTTTGGAACAGGCTTGGCCGCCTTCACCTCTTCATCCACAATTGTGGCTTGAATGTGATGGGAAGGAGCAGCTGCATCTGCTGGAGCCGGTAAGACGGTGTAGGAACCGGGAGATTGCTGGGTAAGGGAATTCGCAGCGAGTAGGGCCTTCTTGAATTCCTCAGCGACCTGGTAGCGGTCACTCGGGTCAACAGCCATGGCCTTCTCAATGGCGGCGGAAAGTTTCCGCGACACCTTTGAATTCCTCTTGCGCAAAGGCGTCAGTTGTGCATTATCCATTGCGCGCGCGAGGCCGTCTTCAGGAATGACTCCCGTCAAGGCAGCATATAAGGTTGCACCTAGCGAATAAATGTCGGTACGCGGGTCGGTACGGGCTGTGCCATATTGTTCCGGCGGGGAATATCCGGGGGTCATGGCACGGGCGCCGGTGGTCGTGGCCTGGCTGGCGCTTTGATAAACTTTTGCCAAACCGAAATCGACCAGATAAATATGACCATCCGGTGAGATCTTTACATTTCCAGGTTTGATATCGCGATGCAGGATGGGAGGTTTGCGGGTATGGAGATAAGCCAGCGCGTCACAAATGGAGGCGCCGATATGGGTGGCATCCTCCTCGGTAAGCATACCCAACCGTTCCATTCGATAGCGCAGATCCTCGCCTTCGATAAAATCCATGACGAGATATTGCCCCTGGTCGCCCATGACGAAATGGTCGGAAACGCGCGGTAGGTTGGGATGGCGCAGATTCGCCAAGATCACCGCTTCGAGGCGGAATTGACGGGCATACTCATCCGTTGTAAAGAGATTCTCTTTTAGCGCCACGGAAACGCCAAGATTCTCATCAATGGCGCGATACACCGAGCCCATGCCGCCCTGGCCGAGGATGTCAACAACGCGATAGCGATTATGTATAAGGGTGCCTTTTTCCAGCGTCATCGATTAGTATTCACCTGCCCAAAAGCTTGATTTTCACAATACAAGTTCATTAATGAATGATTTTTTACAAGTGCTTATTGGACAGGGCGCATTATATCAGATGGAGGATGGCCTGGAAGAAGATGTAGTTAAATTGAAATGTTGAAACAACCATGGCGCTGCGCCGGATACCCAGGCCCCCACCAGCGTATACCGAAGCAGGCGCAGGGAATATATAAGGAAGCCGTCACCGCGTGGGAAGATCGCTCCCAGACCCTGCCAGAGGATGAGAACCCCGACCAAGCCGATGATATAACGAAGAACACGCTTCCACACCGGACCTGTGGCCTGGTACCCGCCCATCGAGTTGATCCACGCCAGGCCAAGCGCCAGCCCCAGGAAGGAACCAGCCGCAGTGAAGAGCGTGTTCGGGTCGATCGGATCAGGCTCAGTACCGGAAAGAAGTGCGTTATCCATCCAGGATTGGGGCATCTGAATATCTGCCTGCACCGTCATAACTCCCATTCCCACCACGATGAAGATCAACGTGACCAGTGCGGCGATACCCATCTGAGCGGGGAGAGTCTTTTTCGAAAGCCATGCCGCGACCGTATCCCAATATCGCACATACCCCCAGACGAGAACGCCGCCGATCAGCCAGCCCAGGACGATATCATGCGGAAAGTGCGAGCCGAGATACAGGCGCGAGATGCCGATCATGAGGATCAGAAAAATACATATCGCCCTAAGCCAAACCTGTTTGCGATTCGCAGCGATGATGCCCCAAACACTCATCGCATTCTGCGCATGGGCAGATGGAATGCCG
>JAEURI010000215.1 GCA_016789225.1 Anaerolineales bacterium | reverse complement strand
TCGGGATGTGCTCTCGTATTTAGTGGATACGCTCAAGACGCCGGAAGCGACCGGCCGAGTCATCGAAGTGGGAGGACCCTCACGCCTCAACTACGCAGACATGCTGATGGGGTATGCCGCCGAGCGGAATCTCCGCCGATGGCTGATCCGCACTCCGTTTTACGCACCCAGGCTCTCCGCATATTGGGTTCACATGGTCACACCCATTCATTGGCGTGTCGTCGCTCCGCTCATCGAAGGCCTGCGCGCGAATCTGATCGTCCGCGATGAAACCGCCAGGAAATTATTCCCGCACATCCAACCCATCGATTATCAAACCGCCGTGCACCTCGCGCTTGGGCGCGTCCAACGCGACAATGTGGAAACCAGTTGGGCTGATGCACTCGTGACCGAAGCAGGCGACATCAAGCCCTATGTATTCACTGTGGAAGATGGTCTATTCATCGAACGCCGTCAAATCATGCTTGACCTGCCTCCCGAAACCGTCTTTCGCTCCTACAGCGGCATCGGCGGCACGCGCGGCTGGATGTACATGGACTGGGCTTGGGCGATCCGCGGCTGGATGGATAAAGCCATCGGCGGCGTTGGTCTGCGGCGCGGGCGGCGTCACCCCGACGAAGTCAACACCGGTGAAGCGCTCGACTTCTGGCGTGTAGAAGCTGTGGAAAAAGATCATCTCATGCGCCTGCGGGCCGAAATGATCGTACCCGGCAAGGCCTGGTTGCAATTCGAGTCCACACCAGCAGAAGGGGAGAAAAATAAAACCCTTTTCACGGTCACCGCATATTTTGAGCCTTATGGCGTCCCTGGCTTTTTATACTGGTATGCCATGTGGCCCTTCCACAAATTCATCTTCGACGGCCTCGCCCGTCGCCTCACATCCCGCGCCCGCGTGCTGGCGCATGCATACTAATCCAGTAGGTGCGACGCACTCATACTCATCGGGGTTATATAGAGCATGAATATTCTCTTTCTTCTGCTCGGCTACATCCTTGGCTCGCTTCCATTTTCGATCTGGGTGACACGCTACGTCAAAAACGTGGACGTGCGTGACTCCGGCTCCGGCCATGCCACCACCACGAATACCATCCGCCAGGCGGGGTTCGGCTGGGGTGCGCTGGTTCTCCTTCTCGATATTGCCAAGGGGTTTCTTCCCACCTATCTTGCCGCCCGGTTTTCAGGCGAGACGTGGGTTATTGCATTAACCGCCACATTGGCTGTGGTCGGTCATTGTTGGACAATCTTCGCAGGTTTTCGCGGCGGGATGGGCCTTGCCACTGCTGGTGGAAGTATTCTGGCGGTTAATCCGTTGGCATTTTTGATCTGTTTGGGATTGCTGATTCTTCTTGTTCTGGTGGTGCGTCACTCCGCACGCGCAAGCGTCTTTGCAGGAATCCTCATTGCACCTGTCTTGTGGGTTCTCAATATTCGGGACATCACATTTTGGGTGGGCCTTGGCGCAGGAGTCGTGATCGCCATCCGCTTTTTGATCGATTGGAATCGCAAGTATCGGGAGTTATGGCTGGACCGGGAAAAGAAAGAGTAGAGAAAAGCTTGGGTATTAGAAACAGGCCAGAGCGGAGTCTGAGGCGTTAAAACAAAATGGGCAGAGGTTCTGCCCATTCATTTTGATTATCCGTCTCCAAGCAGCCAGCCGAACAATCCTTTTTTGATCTCGGTCTCTTCCACCCTTGGCATGGCCATCAGGACAACCGTGATGTTGTCGTGCCCGCCGCGCTGATTGGCCAACCCCACCAGCGCCTCGGCCGCAGACTTGAGGTCCTTCTTCGAGCGGATGATGCTCTGGATCTCGTCATCCCAGACGAGATCGGTAAGGCCGTCAGTACACATTAGGATGGTGTCGCCAGGCTCGAGGTGAAAGCCCTGGTTGTTGATCGACTCTTCGTCGGTCTCATTGTTATCGAGGCGCAGGCGAAAATCCACTTCGGGTAGGCGGATGCCGCCAAGATGCCTGCGAATGACATGCACATTGGGATGGTCGCGCATCTGGTCGGCAGTGATGATGCCCTTCTCGAAGGCTTCCTGCACCCAGGTATGGTCGATGGTCAGACGTTGAATGTATTTGCCGCGCAGGAGATAAATGCGCGAGTCGCCCACATAGGCGGTATATAAACGATTTTCGATGATCCACGCACAGGCACAGGTGGCGCCCATGCCCTGCTCTTCCTCTTTACCCGCAGAATGTGAGGCGATCGCCTGACTGGCATCGTGAATGGCATTCTCAATGATCTTTATGGGTTTCTTTGCATTACTTTCCGCCACATGCATGCTGATGTAATTGACCGCAAGCTCCGCCGCCACCTCCCCGGCACGATGTCCGCCGATGCCATCTGCCACCACAGCAAAGACCGCGGGCCTCGCGTCATCCTTGCTCAACTGAAACGACGAGGCTGCGTAACGATCTTCATTATTCTTGCCAGACATGCCGGCATGGCTAAGCGCAGCAATATGCAGGTGAGCAAGGGTTGTGCGGATCATTCGTCAGGGGTCAAAAGGGTAATTTTTGGAGTTGGGTTCGGCTGCGGGTTTCTCAGCATAAACCGATACATTAATTGCCCAAAGTTTACCATATCCCCATGCATTAGCCGGTATCCCTCTCTGGGCAGGGGTTCATAGTTCACCCAGGTCCCCGCCACCGAGTGGCCATCCTGAAGCAAGTAACCGCCGTCATCCGTCAGACGGATACGTGCATGTACGGATGAGATGGATGGATCATCCAGGATCTGGGTGCATTGCACCGGGTCGGTTCCAATCACTACTTCCTTCCCATTCAATGGGATGGGCGGAAACGCCGCGAACTGACCATCGGCCTGAATCCGGATCAGGGAAGCCGCCGCCTCAATTATAGACTTTGAGGCTGCTTCTGTTTTCCTAGGCTGGGTGCGGCGCTTTTTGGTTTTTTCCTTGGCGGCAGGCTCGGGCTGCTCCACCAGCGCCTTGATGGGCTGGGTCAACGGGTCATTCTGGACGCGGCGTTCCTCCTGCACGGCACGCAGGGAGAGGAATCGCAGCCGACCACTGAGAAGGATGGCAAAAAGCACCAGCCCAGCCAGGAGAATTGCGCCAAAAGTCAGCGGCGTGCGATACTTCGCGAGGAAGGCTGTCGGTCCGCTAGGCGGCTTGACCACGGTCACCACCACAGGGATGGGCATGCTCGTCTTACTCAGGCCAAGCACATCCACCGCCTCGACGGTGATCTGATGCGCCCCACTGGACGTGTATGCCTTCAGGTCCCAGCTAAATTTATCGAAAGGTTCGGCGGTATTCTCGTCGGCAATTACGCCATCCACATACAAGGTCGTGCGTGCAAGCGGGCGGATAAAGCCATCCGGGAATTCGACGATGATCTCGATCTCCTGGGTTTCCGGCAGAAGCACCTCGGTGTTGAATGGGTCATCCGCTGGAGCCTGGCGGGTGATCTGCAAAACAGGCGCCACCGGGAAGGGATTAGGCGGCTGAATGTTCAGGTTGAATTTCTGGTCAGGCGAACTAACCAAACCAGCCGTGGGCAGGTTCACCTGCAAACTCAGGCTTTGTTCCCCCGAACCTTTTACGCGCGAAATATAAGAAAGCAGATAGATTCGGCGCAATGCCGAGAAATAGGCCTCAGGGTCGGGGAAGCGTTCCTCGCCAGAGAACTGGAACATGCTCCCACCGGTTTGAATGGCGAGGTTGTTAAAGATGGCCGCGCTGGTAGTGGTAAAGGTGGTGTTCGCATCCACATACCAGACGAAGATACGCACCTTGTTCTCCACGGCACGTTGGATCAGCGGTTCGATGGCGGCGGCCAGGTTGGCATCCTGCATTTGGGGGGTAATGAACAGGATGGCGCGCTTCATGCCGACACGCGGCGTCTGTGCGTTGACTACATCCAACGCAGTGACGAGGGATTGCAGGTTGGGCGTGGCGGCGCGCATATCCGGCTCGAAACCCTCCAGGCCGACGAGGAAATCGGTGGGGTTGGCATGGTTAATGACCGGACCCGCCTGGCTGACGAGACTGAGGTCATCGGGCAGGTCGGTGGGGCGTGCCTGTGCCCATTGCATAATGATCTGCGCGACCCGTTGATAACGTGAAATGCCGTTGGCGTTGCGTGCATCCAGCGCGCTGCCCTGGTTGACTGCGACCGTCATTTGCATGGGGATCGCCATCTCGATGAAGGAAACAGCCGGGAGGGGCTGTCCGTTTTCGATGACAGAAACAGCCTCCGGCTTGAGCCCTGAGGCGAAAATGCCCGTCGAGTCGAACACATCCACGTATGAAGTCACAGCCGGGAAGGTGGCCGTATCCACGTTGTAGACGGTTACAGAGGCGGAGATCTGTCCCTGCGCAGAGGCAGGGACAGACGCGCCAAAAATCAAACTTATTGCGACAAGAAAGGGGAAAAGTTTACGCATTAACCTGGACAACGACAGGTGTATTTTCGGCAGGCTTTGTGAGTTGTAGATAGGAAAGAGCCCAAGCCGTTTTCATGTATGAAGTGAGGATTCCATTCAGAACAAGCAGGACGGGGAAATAAGCCACACAGCAGACAATGGATATCCAGGCCGTGGGAGGAAATGGGGCGCCCGATTCATAGGACATCATGCTAAAGATGAACGGAAGCATGGCAGCAATAAGGGGTAAGGCCATGATAAAGCCGATAATCGCACTGCCGATGCCAAGCACCAGTGACAGAACGATCATACCGCCAATGTCGGATTTGGCGATCTCCCATCCGCGCCGGAAACCTTCCGTAATGGTAAGGTCTTCTGCCACAATGGCAGCCTGTCCCTGTTCGAGGATCACGTTCACCACCCAGGCGATCGGGACAAGCAGACAGATCATGGGGAGTAAACAAGCCAGTCCAACTCCCATGGTGGCGATTGCGATGGCTATGAATGGAAGCAGAATGACCAAGAAGGCAAGCCCGACCAGGAAGTTCAGGCCGAAGAAGCGCCAAAAGTAAGGCATGCTTTCGGACCATAATTCGCCAAATTGCAAAGCTGTAACGCCCTGCTCCACTTTGTATACACCTTTGAGGAGGCCAATACGTCCCATCATGCCCAGAGCATAAAACAGGAAGGAGAGGACTACGATCACCAGACAAACGGCAATAATGATGAGCATGTATTGCTGGAAGAATTCGCCAGCCTGCTCGGTAAACTGTTCCATGCCGCCGGGAAATGAATTAGACGGGTCATTATTGGATGAGTTGGAGCCGTTGTTGCCTCCGCCGTTGCCGCTGGCAAACCCCGCCAAAATCCCGAATATCCACAAAACCTTGTTGTTCCATATGATCTGCCAGGATCGGGTGAGTATCTTTCCAAGATCGATTTTCATAACATTCTCCTGAGTCTTGCTGGTGTTTCTCCCGGGCGAAACCTAGTAAATCATACACTACTCAAAGGTTTCCGTCCACTTGGGAGGTGATTGAGAGCGGATTTTTTCCGTCCCAGACGTCACCTCTATGTACGTGGAGAAGGATTATGACGTCGCGTTTTTCGGCTCTTCCGAGGCAAAAATCCCCTCTTCTACGGCCGGGCGGACGAGTCGCAAATAAGTCAGCCCTAAAACAGAGTTCATGAGTGTGCCAATGACACCTGAGAACAGGGTCATGAGCGGGAAGAAAATACAGGAGAAAAGGATCAATGCGAGGATAACCATTTGCCCACTTATCTCTGTTTCCATGAAGATCGGAACCGCCATCACGGGAATCATGGCCGGGGCGACGAAAATGCTGGAAAGGATGGTCGAGCCGAAATAGACAATAATGGTGAGGATGATAAATTTCCAAACATGCTCGCGCACTACTTGAAGCGCGCGTTTGACGGCATCCCATGCGCCCAGATTTTCGTCAATGACCGCCATCAGCGCCCCATCCATCACGGCGATGACGAGAAAGGAAAGAGGCGTCAGCAGAATCATTACCGGCTGGAGACAAATGGTCGCAAGCCCCATGGTCACAAAAGACAACAGCCCGACAAAAAGGAAGAATATCGTAAAGACCAGCCCAAGGGTCAATTGAACGATAAGGATCACGCCCAGCGTCCGCCAAAAGTAGGCCAGGCCATCGCGCAGCAGGTCTAGGAACGCAGTCGAACCTTCGCCGCGCTCGGCACGCCGAATGCCAAGAAGTAGTGAGGCGCTCCCCGCCGTGCCAACCAACAGGCTGACAACAATGCCAAGAATCATCACGATCACCCAGACAGCAAAGACCAAGGCCGTCATTTCATCATTACTGCCATCCAGAAAAAACACAGGCGCAACAAGAGCGGCAAAGATGAATATGCCAACGATCATCGGAAGCATGGAGAAGAGCCAAAAGGATTTATGCTTCCAGGCGATCTGAAAGGAGCGGGTTAAGACATTGCCATAATCGAAATTCATTTTGGCTCCTGCGGGCCTAATTCCATGGCAACTGGCTCATCGGCTGTATGCTTGATTCGCAAATAAGCCACTGCCCAGGCCGACTGGAAAAACACCATGAGGATTCCTTGAACGGCATAAATCACCACAGACATTAGTGGAAATAAGACCAAAAAGAAAATAAGCAGCATGATATTGAAATTTCCCTGCGATTCGGCCATTAGCATTGGGAACAACATCATCGGGGACATGAGTGGAAAGGCCGCAAAGCTGGAAAGCAGGGACATCCCAAAATATAAAATCACCATCAAGATAATCACCCCAAGCACATTGGCACGGAAAAGTTTCCAGCCGCGTGAGATGGCATCCAACGTCCTCAT
>JAEURI010000191.1 GCA_016789225.1 Anaerolineales bacterium | reverse complement strand
ATGAAGGAAGACCTGGCCTGGCGCATGGTGCGCGGACTGGAGAAGCACGTGCCCGGCCTGAGCAAGCACATCGTCTATTACAGCCTCGGCACGCCGCTGACGAACGAACATTACCTCAACGCCACGCGCGGAAATTTATATGGCATCGAGAAATCGCCAACACAGGTCGGCCCGCTGGGCTTCACATCCCGCACCGAGTTCGAGGGCCTGTACCTGTGCGGAGCCAGCACCCTCAGCCACGGCGTGGCAGGCGTGACCCAGTCCGGCATCGACGCAGCCAAAGCCGTGCTCAACTGCCGCACGCGCGACCTATTGAAACCCGGCGGTGCAAGTTTGACCTTTTTGCCTTCGGAAGATGTGAACGCCTGGCCCGAGAATTTGAAGAGGAAGATGGAACGCGGGGAGGTGGCGAGGGAAGAGGAGGAGAAGGAGGTGTGATCAACAAGGTGCAATAATTAATTATATGGATGTTGGCGATATTCGCTCCTAGATGCATTGGCATTGATCGAGAGCTATGTCGATGCCGTGCTGGAGGTGGATGAGGCCACTGTTCGGGGGCTTCGGAGTCAAATATCTCTATAACGGGCAAATGGGTGATTTTAGTTTGCCTCCTTTTTGATACAATCAAATCACATCACTTCATATTGTCTGTGGAGTGCCAAGGAGCTAGTCATCATGTCCGACAAACCGAGCGAAGAGTTCGCCCCGTCAAAGTACGACGGGATAATAAAAGAAGGGGCGCAAAACGTCACTGAAAAGGACGTTGAAAAAGTGATCAACAAATCTGAAGAGATCCAGAGTAAATTCAGCGCCAGGGGTCCGCTGGCGCGCTTCATCGAAGACGGGAAACTGCTGATCGCCATCGTCAAGGATTACTGGGCCGGGGCATATCGCCAGGTCCCATATGGAGCGATCGCCTCCATGGTCTTCACATTGATCTATGTGCTCAATCCATTCGACATCATGCCGGATGTGCTGCCCATCATTGGCCAGCTGGACGATGTCGCTGTGATGGGGGCATGTCTGATCCTGGTGGAGCAGGATTTGCACAAGTATAAGGATTGGAAAGAAGGCCAGGAGTGAGAAATTGAAGCGCCAGGTTCGCGAAGGGCGCAAAGATTTTATGCTTTTCCCCTTCACATAATTGAACCTTCCGTTTCTTAATTGGCACGATCCATTGTAAGGTCTGTATTTCAATAAACAAAATCTTTTATCGGAGAAAATTCATGCTTACCAATACATCTCGTTATCTGACCTATCTGCTTTCCGCCCTGTATGCAGGCATTGGGCTCGTTCTGTTCTTCCAGCCGGAACAACAGGCTCCCATCTTTGCCTGGAATGTGACCGGCTTTATGACCATGACCATCGGCGGTTGGTGTTTGGGCAATGCCTGGCTGGCGTTCTTTGCGGCGCGGCGCTGGCAGTGGAAGTCCGTCTACCCGGCCATGGCCTATCTGTGGTCATTCGGCATTCTGGAAAGCTTTGTCGTGATCTCGTTCCGCGATAAATTGAATATGGGCTATCCGGTCGCCGCGGCCTATGTGGCGGTCATCGCCGTCAACGCACTGTCTGCCATCTTTGGCATCGTGGACTGGCTGCGAATCCGCCCGGCAGGCGAGCAGTCCGAGCCGATGACGGGGATGATGCGCTCCCTTGCTGCGGTCTTCGTCCTTTTCGTTGGCTTTCTTGGCATTTATGGTCTGGCCGCGCAAAGCGGCATGCCCGCCACCAATGGCGAGATCTTCCCCGAAGTCATGACCGTCCTGACCCTGCGCAGTTTTGGCTCCTTCTATCTTGCGCTGGCCATCGGCGCACTGCCCCTGCTCTTTGAAAAGAATCGCGCGCCGCTCCTGGGGTATGGCTTCCTCTCCCTTGGGCTGTTGATCATCATTACCATCGCCGCGTTCGCTTATCTGCCCATCTTCAACTTTAGCGAGCATCCTTTTGGGCTATTATATTTCGCCGCTTATATCTTGGTTGGCGGGGTTTCGATCTCTGTGATGAGAAAATACGGCACCGGGTATAGCCGGGCCTAAACGACAGCCTGTACCTGAATAGAAAAACTTATTCCGCTGATCTTCGCGAATCGTTTCGATGCGTGTAGATCAGCGGAATTTCTTTTAATGTCCTACCACTTGCAGCCCTTGGTCGTATCCACGCCCGAGTTGTGACCCACGCGCTTGTACATGGTCACATTGGTGAACGGCTCACCGAGGATGCCATCGTGGATGGCCCATGAACGTTTGCGAATGCTATCGGCAGCTTCTGGTTTGCGGAAGGCATTCGAACTGTCCAGTTGCGAGTGCAGGTCACCGCCGGGTTGAAAGCCTGCATTGATGCTTTCCATCAAGCGTTTGCCCATCTGGTACGAAAAGCCATAGCGCTCGAAAATGACAGCATTGTGATAATACAAAGGCTCGACGAAGTACATGTCGTGCCCGAGTGCGACGATGAAACCTTCGAAGGCCTCGATGGCCTGCCCCAACAGACGCAGTCCGCGTCGCACCTGACCCGGGGCCAGCCCGGCCTCACAAGCCTTGGCCTCTGCCTCGACATTTCTCTGCAGCGTCCCGAACTTGGTCGGTGAACCGTTCGGCATCCTGTCCACATCAAAGCGCGGAGAGTCCGGGTCATTGAGAATGTAAAGCAGCACGTGGATCTGTCCGTTCATGGTGTCGGTCAGATGTGCATATAAGATCGGGTCGGGGAAATCCACTTTGTGATACAGGCGCATCTCCACATCGGTGGAGCCGTTGGCAAAACGGAATTGCAGCAGGTTGTATCCCGCCGCCGAAGTGAGCGGGGGCAGGCTGTATTTATCCAACAGGGTCTGGGGGATGTACTTTGCGTAGATCGCCCGCTTTTCGGGGTCGGGCAGTAAATTGATTCCACCTATGGTTGAAGGGGGCATGGATTTGTCTCCTGGTCGGGTAGTCGCATGGTCATGTAGTTAGATACAAAGTCATTGACTACTTGCCCCCCTAACTACTCAACTGCGTGACTATCAAACTATCTCACTCTCATGGCACGTTCTTTATCCCGCGCTTCATCACGTTTTGCAATGGTGGCGCGTTTGTCGTAGGCTTTCTTGCCTTTGGCGATGGCGATCTCTACCTTGGCGCGTCCGTCTTTGAAGTAGACCTTGATCGGGACGATGGTCATCCCCTTGATGCGGACGTTGTTCCACAGCTCGCGGATCTCCTTTTTATGCAGGAGCAGGCGGCGTTTTCTGCGCGGTTCGTGGTTGAAGAACTTGCCCGCCTGTTCATAGGGGGCAATATGCGCTTCAAGCAGCCAGGCCTGCTCGCCGTTCTCCACATCCACATAGGCCTCCTGGATGCTGATCTGCCCGGCGCGGATGGACTTGATCTCCGAGCCTTGCAGGGCGATGCCCGCCTCGAACCTCTCGAGCAGGGTGTATTCAAAACCGGCTTTGCGGTTGGATGCGATGATCTTGATGTTTTCGGTCACAAGACGATTTTAGCATGGAATGAATCGGTGTGATGGGATGGTGTGTCGTTCTGCCTGCACCGCCGTTCGCTGCACGCCAGTGCGGTGAGAACCTCTACGATGGTCTCAGAGACCCTTCGCTGGCGCTCAGGGTGACAGGATTAGTGCGACACACTTGCAGGGGAGCGAAAAAGTGTGTAAGGTGAGTCAATAATCCCGAAGGGATGATATAAGTCTCTTGAAAGCCATGACACCCGTTTCGACCGGCTCAACGCAGCGCCTTCGGGGTTGCATCTGCGTAGGGGCGGTCGTTAGAGATAAATCTGCCGGGTGGACGCATCTGTAAAAATTGGGGCTTTGCCTATCGTACCGCAACGTTCACGTTGCATGTGTGCGCAAGCTTAAGTTTGCGGTACGGCGTTTAGCCCCACTTAAGCAGGAAGATGCCCGCAAGGATGCGCGCCACGCCAAAGATGATGAGGGCGGGAGCCAGACCAATGGCATCTGCGGCCAGGGGGCCGATAAGGGAACTGGTCAGCACCGCAAGGTTGAACATGATGGTATACCAGGCCAAATGCGAGGGGCGGTCATCGGGGGGAATCCTTTCCAGCAGGTAATTGGCATAGGCGCCGTTGACCATTGCGAAGAGAAAGCCGTTGAGAAAGGACAGCCCATAAAACTGGAACACATTTTGGGAGAAGGCCAGCATGATCGGGTAGGTGGCCATGCTGGCCACGCCCCAGCCCGTCACCCTCTTGTTTCCGAAGCGATGCACGATGCGTCCCAATTGGGTGGAGGCGATTAACACGGTCAGGTAATACAGGGCGGTGCCAATACCGATGTTGTTGTCGTTGAGGTTCAATACGCGCACGTTATAAAGCGGATACAGCGGCGACGAAAGGTAATGGGAGAAATGGAAAATGAAAAGTGCCAGTAACACCTTCTTGAAATCCGTCCTCCAAATATCGATGCGGAGTGCGGCAATAAAGCCCCGGGCAGGCGAAGGTCTGGGGTCAGAAACAGGGATCGGGTCTGATGGAGGCGCGATGCTTGTATCCGCGAGGGGCCTGACGTGGAAGATGTGATAACTGCTCATCGCCGCGCCGAAGTCTCCGATCGCAAAGATGACCTGATATCCGCCGGGGAAGGGGAGGCTCTTGAGAATGGCG
>JAEURI010000147.1 GCA_016789225.1 Anaerolineales bacterium | reverse complement strand
CTCACACATCCAAGACGGAGACGAGATCATTGACGTGGTCTTTGAGTCTGTAGGAATTAAGCGGTTGGCAGCAAGTTTGGCGAATCTAAAAGTTATATAGTTTCATCCTTACTCCGTTGGTTGAGTAGGCGGCATGTTCGTAGCCGCCGTATCGAAACCAACAGTTCAACAATAGACATATCTTTTTATGAAATGTGGTGGTTTCGATACGTCCCGCGAAAAACATGCGGGACTACTCAACCACCGGTGCTCCAAAGGAGAAACCCATGCAATACGTAAACCTCGGCAAAACTGGATTGAAAGTCTCACGCCTATGCCTCGGCATGATGACCTATGGCGCAAAGACCTGGCGGGAATGGGTAATAGATGAAGAAGCCGCCAAACCCTTCGTAAAGAAGGCGCTGGATGCGGGAATTAACTTCTTTGATACTGCCGATGTGTATTCGATTGGGGAAAGTGAACGCATCACAGGCAATCTCATGCGTCACTTCGGCGTGAATCGCCAAAACGTGATCATTGCCACCAAAGTCAACGGAGAGTTGAGCAAAGATATCAACGACCGCGGACTCTCTCGCAAGCACATCATGGATGGCATTGACAATTCGCTCAAACGGCTACAAATGGATTATGTGGATTTGTATCAAATCCACCGCTGGGATTACAACACCCCCATTGAAGAGACGATGGAAGCCTTGAATGATATCGTCCGTGCGGGGAAGGCTCGTTATATCGGGGCGTCTTCCATGTTTATGCGGCAATTTATGAAGGCGCAACATGTTGCAGAGATGAACGGCTGGACAAAGTTTGTGTCCATGCAGAATCACTACAACCTCGTCTATCGCGAAGAAGAACGAGAAATGATTCCGCAGTGTGTGGAAACTGGTGTGGGTCTGATTCCGTGGAGCCCGATGGCGCGTGGATTTTTTGCCCGCAACAGCAAAAGCGGCACAGAAACCACACGCTATAAGACCGATGGCTTTTTCAAAGAACTTTACGGACGGGAAGATGACTTCCTTGTAGCGAACCGTGCGGAAGAAATCGCCAAAGAACGCGGACTGACTTCTTCGCAGGTCGCATTGTCTTGGGTGTTGTCTAAAGCTTATATCGCTTCACCCATTATCGGGTCTAGCAAGGAGGCGCATTTGGATCAAGCCATCGCCGCGTTGGATATCAAACTTTCAGAGGATGAAGTCAAACGGCTTGAAGAGTTCTATCAGCCTCATCCAGTATTGGGACATTCCTGATGTATTACAAAATTCTCTACTTCTTTTATAAGGTCTATTGCTTTCTGCTAAGGCCGATCCGCATGGGGGTGCGGGTGTTGATGCTTCAAGATGACAAGGTATGGATGATCCGGCATACGTATATGTCCGGCTGGCATCTGCCCGGAGGCGGGCTCAAGAAATGGGAGAGCCTGGACCAGGCTGCAAGGCGTGAAGCCCGGGAAGAGACCGGCGCGGAGTTAGGAGATATTTCTCTGCTTGGCACTTTTACCGCCCATGTTCAATGGAATACCGATCATACCATCGTCTTTCTGTGCAAAGATTTCAAGATCACTGGCAAGTCAGACGGGGAAATTGCGGAAGTCCGTGTCTTCCCGTTGGATGCCTTGCCAGAGAATGTTTTTCGCCCCCATCGTCATCTTTTGGAGGCGTTTAAGAAAGACGAGCTCAAACCAAATTTTGGAAAATGGTGAGAATTGTCAGGGGGTTGAAAATTGCTGCGGGATTTCCAGACGGTATAATAAGAAAAATTTATACCCGGATGGATACCCGCAACCATGACTCGTGAAACCATGAAGATCGTCATTCCCATGGCAGGCTGGGGCACCCGCATGCGCCCTCATACCTGGAGCAAACCCAAGCCTCTTATCAGTGTGGCAGGGAAAACCTCGCTTGAGCATTTGCTTGATATGTTCAAGACTCTGCCAGACCCGGATAATGCTGAGTTTATATTCATTGTGGGGCCTTTTCTCGGCGAGCTGCAAGTTCCAGCCTTTATCAAGGAAAACTATCCAAAGTTAAAGGCACATTATGTCGTTCAACACGAGATGAAGGGGCAATCTCACGCGCTGTGGCTTTCGCGAGAGCATTTGACGGGTCCCATGATCATGTGTTTTTCGGATACATTGATGGAAACGGACTTCTCCTTCCTCTCCAAAGAGGAAGCGGACGGGGTGGCGTGGGTGATGCCGGTGGAAGATCCGCGCCGCTTTGGCGTAGCCGAAGAAGGCGAAGACGGCTGGGTGAAGCGTTTCATCGAAAAACCGCAAAGCATGGACAACAACCTTGTGGTGGTTGGGTGTTATTACTTTAAAAGCGCCGAACGCCTGCTTACTGCCATCGACGACCAGATGAGGCGCGGTGTGATGCTCAAGAACGAATACTTCCTAACCGACGCCATTTCCATCATGATCGAAGGCGGGGCCAAGGTGCGGACTCAAAAGATTAGCACCTGGCTGGATACGGGCACGATCGAGGCCACGCTGGATACGAACAGAGTCCTGTTGGAAAAGGCCGGTTCACAAGTTGGAGCATTTGAAGGTTCGAATGTCGAAATTATCGAACCGGTTGCCATTCATGCAAGCGCAAAGGTCAGCAACTCGAAGATCGGCCCCTTCGCCTCGATTGGGGCGAACTGCAAGATCGAAAATGCCCAAATTTCAGAATCCATCGTCGAGGCCGATTGCGAGATCAGGGATGCGGCGTTGACCCGCTCTCTTATCGGCAAACAGGCCAAAGTTAAAGGAAGAGGCGATGGTCATGTCATGCAGTTGAATCTCGGTGATACGAGTTCGATCAGTTTGTGAGTTGAGATGGAAGCGGTTGAATGTCGTTCCGACCCAATAGGTCGTACCGAATATGCGGAGCGCCCGCTTTCGTTGATATGGCAGGGAAGGCGCTATGAGATCGCGGAGATCTTTTCGCGCTGGCATGGTCCCGGTGAAAAAGGCTTTTGCGTCAAGACCACAAATGGTCTGGCGTTTGAACTGACGTACCAGGAAATCTCAGACGACTGGCACGTACGACCTTTATAAGGAGGCTCAATGCAGGAAATCGGTGCAGTACAAAGACTTTCAAAACGTGTGGCGGGTTTGAAGCCCAGCGGCATTCGCAAGTTTTTCGACATTGCCGCGACGATGAAGGATGTTATTTCGCTCGGTATTGGTGAACCGGATTTTACGACACCGAAACCGATCCTCGATGCGGGTATTCTTTCGTTGCAAAACGGCGAAACGCATTACACCTCGAACGCCGGTAAGATGGAACTCCGCCAGCTTGTTGCGGAAAATCTTCAGCGGTTGTACAACGTGAAGTATGACCCTGTCAACGAGATCATTGCCACGGTGGGGGTTTCAGAAGCGCTGTATCTCACCTTCACGGCCATCCTTGAACCCGGTGATGAGGTCATCATCCCCACCCCTTGTTTTGTTTCGTACCAGGCAGAAGTGATCCTGGCCGGGGGCGTGCCGGTTGAAATTCCCGCGCGTCCCGAGAACGACTTTACCGTTGACCCGAATGATATTCGCAAGGCCATTACACCACGCACAAAGATCATCTTTATCGGTTATCCATCGAACCCCACGGGCGCAGTTGCTCCGCGTGAGGTAATGATCGAGATCGGCAAGATCGCCGAGGAATTCGACCTGCTGGTGGTCTCGGATGAAATTTACGACCGCCTCGTGTACGACTTTGAGCATGTCTGTTTCCCGGCCCTGAGCGACAGCTTGAGGGAACGAACCGTTCTGCTCGGCGGTTTCTCGAAAGATTATGCAATGACCGGCTGGCGCATCGGCTACGCTTGCGGTCCCGCCGACATCATCAAGGGTCTGGTGCGCATCCACCAATACACCATCATGTCCGCGCCGACGACCGCGCAGGATGCCGCCATCGAAGCCCTGAAGACTGGAGAGCCCTATGTGCAGGAAATGGTGGCGGAATATGACCGCCGCCGCAGACTCCTTGTGGGCGGGCTCAACCGCCTGGGCCTTTCCACCTTTGAGCCGCGCGGCGCATTCTATGCCTTTCCTAACATCCGCGCCTCGGGTATGGACGATGAGACCTTCGCCGAAAAATTACTGCGTGAAGAGAGCGTTGCTGTGGTGCCAGGCAATGCCTTCGGCCCTGGCGGCGAGGGATTTGTGCGCGCCTGTTATGCGACCGCTTATGAGCAGATCGAGGAAGCCTTGCATCGTATGGAAAGGTTCATGAGTCGACATGGATAACAGAGGAGTTCACTAAGTTTCAAGCAGGGTTGGATATTTATTGAATATCCAACCCTGTTCTTTTACCGGTAAAACAGGGACATGAAAATGGTTGTGGAAAAAATACACAGGCTGTTTCTGATCATCACAGGGGGGATCTTATTGGTCGCCATCCCTGCGCTTGATTATTTAAGCGGCCGGGAGATTTCCTTTTCCCTGTTCTATTTAATTCCCATTACCATCTTTGCCTGGGTGGTCAGCAACGATTTTGGAATTGCAATTGCAATTCTTTGCGCCGTGATCTGGATGATGGTGGAGGTCATATCAGGCATCACGTATTCCAACAGCATGATCCATCTTTGGAACGCCGTCATCCGGCTTGGGTTCTTTCTGCTGCCGGTTCTGTTGCTGCGATTATTGGAGCAGGAAAGAAGACTATCGCGCACCGATCCATTGACCGGCGCATGCAACAATCGTTTTTTCATCGAACTGCTGCAAAGGGAGATCGACCGTTCCATCCGCTATGAGAATCCCTTTACGGTCGCATTTATCGATACAGATGACTTCAAGATTATCAACGACACATTTGGCCATACGTTCGGAGATGCCGCCCTGCAGACCATTGTCAGTATCATGAAGAAACACCTGCGAAAGACTGACCTTATTGCCCGGGTGGGCGGGGATGAATTTGCTATCCTGCTCCCCGAAACCGACAGTGCAGCTGCCCAGTCTGCCATTGGGAACATGGCCAGCAAAATGGTCGATGAATTGAATGAAATGAAATATCCCATCACGTTCAGCATTGGTGTGTTGACCTTTACCGCTCCGTCTCTCTCGGCAGATGAGGTTCTGGGGGTCACAGATAAAATGATGTATCTCGTCAAGAACAACGGAAAGAACGATATTCGGTACGAAATATACACGGAACCCGAGAAATCCTCAGGCAAGGCAGATCCGAGCTAAAGAAATCTGCACAGGGGGCTCCTTCCATTTATGACTCAATCGCAATTTATAAAAAACTTTTGAATGGTATAACTTTGCGAACATTACCGTTCAGTATTGTTTACTGTTTGATGTTTTTATTTGGAGGCATACATGTTGGGCAAAAATAGAAAGTCATGGACGTATTTCGCAGGAGGGATCGGCCTGCTATTTCTTTGCTGTTTCCTGCCCGGGATGGGATATGTCGGATACCAGGTTCTTGGCGCCTCCAATCAAAACCCAACGGCAACCCTTCCCCCGCCTTTTATTGTCATCGAAATTACAGCCACCCCGGCAGAGACAAAGCCTGCCCCTCAGTGCGGCGGACCGGAAGTGATGTACATTTTGCTCGTGGGGAGTGATACCCGCAGAGATAGTTATGTAACCGGTCTGGCAGATGCGATCCGCGTCCTTCGCGTGGACTTTGTCAACCCGAGTGTGATGATCCTCGCCTTCCAACGCGACCTTTACGTGGAAATTCCCGAAATAGCCGATCATCATGGCATCACTCACGGGAAGCTCAACCAGGCCTATCTCTATGGGACGGATACTTTCAAATATTACGATGAGGGCGGCCTGGCTCTTCTCTCCCTCACCTTGAATCATAATTTCGGCGTCAATGTCAACCATTCTGCCGCCGTTAACTTGCAAACCTTTGTGGATGTTGTGGATGCTTTGGGCGGTCTCGACATCAATCTGCCTGAGCCTGTAGATGGCCGTGTCAACGGTTCCAACAATCCAGACCTGTACTTCCCCGCTGGCGAACAACACCTGAATGGTTATCGCACAATGATCCTTGCCCGGCTCCGTCCGCAAGGCGACCTGACCCGCAACCATACCCAGGACATTATTCTAAAAGCGCTGGCCGTGAAACTGCTCGACCCTGCCACCCTGTTGCAACTGCCGAGTCTGTTCGACACCTTCAAAAGTTCCGTTCAAACCAACCTCACTCAAACAGAGGTCGCCCAACTGCTTTGCCTGGCGCCCTTGATCACATCAGAAAACATCCGCACCGTCAGCTTTCCCGAAGAACTCTTCAAACTGAAACGAGTCAATGACCCCATCCTTGGCAACACATCCATCCTCGATGCAGATTTCGAGATCCTGAGAGCATACGTCCAGGAATTCAACAACGGGAACTGGCCTGAATCGATTCCACAACCCTGACCAATTCTGAACCAGATTCTGCGCCTCCTACCCGCCCGCGATCTTGACCTTGTACCCGAGCCTTGTCAACACCTCGGCCATACGCTGACGGTGCTCTCCCTGAATTTCGATTAGCCCGTCTTTGACCGTCCCACCTGTGCCGCATTCCTGTTTCAATTTTTTGGCGAGGACTTTCAAGTCATCTTCCGTAAGAATGAGATTCTTCACCACAGAAACCACCTTCCCGCCGCGCCCGCCTGATTCACGGTGCAGGTACGCAGTCTGCTGTTGCGGCGGCAGGGATCTGGCATGGGATGCAGTTTGTTCTTTCTTGCGAAGGTCTCCATCGGAGGAAGACCAGACTGTTTTGTTATTGTTTGGCATGGGGCAATTATAGCGAAAGAATCTCGTTATACTTAAGCCATGAAAAAATTCACCATCGAAGAAGATTACCTCGGCGAATTCGTTGACCCGGTCAACTATGACCTTGAAGTGGGTGGCGATGACCCGTCTCATCAGTTTTACATTGACCTTGCCAAGCAAGTCGGCGGGAAGACACTGGAAGTAGCTTGCGGCACTGGCTTGGTGGCAATTCCACTTTTGAAGCAGGGAATCCCTCTCACCGGCGTAGACATTGTTCCAGGGATGTTGGAACAGGCAAAACGGAAGTCTGAGGCGTTGGGTTTATCGGTTCGCTGGATTCAGGGAGATGCCCGCACCTTCGACTTGCATGAAAAGTTCAATTTCATTTATATGACTGGCAATGCCTTTCAAGCATTCCTGAACAATGCAGATCAACTTGCCATGTTAAGACAAATCCGCAAGCATCTCGCGGACGATGGCGTATGGGCGTTTGAAACCCGCAACCCCAACTGGGTGGATTGCTCCACTGACCTGAACGAAACCGAGTGGATGAATTACACCAATGACAAGGGTTTCACCGTCCGCATTACAGAGACAAGAGAATACGACCATGTTGCGCAGGTGTTGGTCTACAATTTATATCGGCGTTGGAAGGAAGATAGTGTAGAGAAGGAACGAGTGACTCACATCGCCATTCGATATACCTTCCCACAGGAATTAAATGCTCTGCTCGAACGCAGTGGGTTTCAAATTGTGCATCAATACGGGAACTGGGATAAAAGCCCGCTGACGAAAGAAAGTCCCTCTATTATTTCGGTTTGTAAATTGGCGTAATACCGTAGGGGTGCAGCACGCTGCGCCCCTTTACTCCTCCAACAACCCCTTCCCTGCCGCTACAGCCACTGCCGCTGCGCGGGAATCAACCCCAAACTTTTGATAGATACTTTGCAGATGAGCTTTCACGGTTCGTTCTGTGATTCCCAATTTATACGCCATCTCTTTATTCCGTTCCCCTTTTGCTGCGAGTTGTAGAACCTCGAGTTCACGCTCTGTCAGCGCGGAGGCGGTTTGAGAAACTGAAGCTGGCTTGGGCACGGACTGAGGCGCGAGCACGCGGGCGAGGATTTCCGGCTTGAGCAACGTCTCGCCTTTCGCGGCAGCGTGGATCGTATCCAATAAACTTTCGCGGCTCGAGTCTTTGAGCAAATATCCGCGCGCGCCAGATTGCAAGCCACGGATCATCAAGTCATCTTCGTTGTAGGTGGTGAGGATGACGATGGCGATCTCGGGGAAATCTTTTCGTAGATGACCGATCGTGGTGATGCCATCCATGCGCGGCATTTGCAGATCCATGAGGATGACATCTGGCTTGAACGCGGGGATAAGTTCGAGGCAGTTCGCTCCATCGATTGCTTCACCGACCACTTCAATATCATCAGCGGTTTCAAGGATCAACCGCAAACCCTCGCGGACGATAAGATGGTCATCCGTGATCATCACGCGGATCATGCTTCACCGCCGACGATGAACTGCACACAAGTCCCATTTGCATCTGATTCAATAGAAAGCATTCCGCCTGTGAGGCGTGCTCGTTCGTGCATTCCAACCAAGCCATAGTGTCCCTTTGTTTCTTGATTCACACCAAAACCTTTTCCATTATCACGGACTTCCAACTCTAGCGTTTTATTATGGATGATGAATTCCACTTTCACTTTGCTTGCCTGTGCATGGCGGGAGATGTTCGTGAGTGACTCGCTTAGGATGTTCATGGCATGGTCAATGATTTCCGGCTCAAGTTGATTCTCGGTCACCGAAAGTTCCAATTCGCAAGCCACACCCGTGGACTGTTTGAAGGTTTCCACTTTTTCACGAACCACATCTGTCACATTGACAGGCACAGCGCGGAGGTT
>JAEURI010000107.1 GCA_016789225.1 Anaerolineales bacterium | reverse complement strand
GCGCTCTTTGAAGTTTTCAACAGCGGCTTGAATATCAGCTATGCAGGCAATAATTGGGGCGGCGCGAACGATGTTTGTAACTTCGTGGAGAACGGCACCATGTCCATTGCATGGACGGGGGATGTCAGTCCGTGTTGGCCGTTGATGCATACCCACATGAGCTACCTGCACAACAAACCGCGACTTTCTCAAAAGCACATCATTGGGAATGTAAACCAACGCCTCCTTTTTGACCTTTGGCTTGACCCCGATTACCTGGCATATCGCGAACGCCTTCACAACTTCGGCTTCGCCCCATGCACCTTCTGCGGCGGATGTGACCTCTCCGAAACCAATGTGGAAGACTGCCTCGGCAATGACATTGCCCCTGTCTGCGGCGGATGCCTGTGGGCGCAGGGGATTATTCAGTGTCCGTAAAAAAATTCACGACATAAAAAGCTCGGATTTATGATCCGAGCTTTTTGTTTTAATAACTCACCTTACGCATCCGACCATGATGCCCTGAGCGATAGCGAAGGGTCTCTGAGACAATTGTAGAGATTCTTCGCTGCGCTCAGAATGACATGGTGTAAGGAGTGTTGACGATACAACTTCTAACTTAACGGTAAAATATAAGCGCCAAAGGATTTTATATTAGGAGTAGAGGTGTAGAAGATGGAAGAGACGATCATGAAAGTTAATTTCTATGCTACGTTGCGTCCAATTGTGGGGCAGAAGACGGTGGAATTGAAACTCCCGCCGAATACGACTGCCATTCAACTGGTGTTGATGTTCGTAAATCAATACCCGGTCATGCGTAAGGAACTGCTGGACGAGAATGATCAATTCTTTCCGCACATGAAATTCTTCATCAATGGGCGTGAGGCGGTGTACCTGCCCGATAAATTTGACACGGTCATTCAACCTGATGACAAGGTAGATATCTTCCCGCCAGTGGGTGGCGGCTAATTTCATGCGAACCATTGTCCACGAGATGCGCGGGATTCCATATTACTTGCTCAAGGAATACTTGCAGGAACTTGGCGGTACGCTGCATGGAGAGGATTTGATCTTGGGGGATGGTTGGAGCGTGAAAATCGAAAAGATGGAGCCGTTTCGTCTGTTTTCATTGTCTGTCGGTCAATCCCGTTTGACGATGGAGTTGGAAGAGCGCGTTGCCGACGATTTTCTGGAACGGTTCACGAAGAAGACGTTGAGAGCGGGAGGGTAAGGGGAATGCAGAATGAAGAATGCGGAATGATGAATTTGTCAGCGGGGGAATGTTTGAGGAAACAGAAGCAGGTTCGAGATTAAGAGAGAAGCGGAATTAAATCAAAAGCGACGTATCCATTGGACACGTCGCTTTTATTTACCAATTACGAATTACCAATCACCAAACCTACGCGATTTCCAATTCCTTCAACTTGGCTTCGCTGACGACACCGTTATCCCAACCGCGGGCGGTGTAGTACTCTTTGAGCATGTCGTCCAGTTCGCAAACATGACCGACGGAGCCGGGCTGCGTGGAGGCTTCCTTGGTGAAGCGATCGGGAAGAACATCGGTGCCAGCGCCGAAACCAGCGAGGTTGTTGTAATGGCGTTCGAGGTTGTAGATGCGCTCACCAGTCTTGAGGACATCGTCTGAGGTGAAGGGGACGCCGGTCATGGCGGCGTATTGCTGGGCGTATTCATCGGTGCCCATGGCGAAGGCGCTGAATTTGCAGAGATCCATGCTGTCGGAGAAGGCGTGAATGTCCTGGAAGACTTTCACGAGGCCGCCCTTGTCTTTCCAGGCTAGCGGATCGACCTTGAGGGAGCCGAAAGGCATAACGCCCAATTCAGCGGCGGCAACGTAGGCGCGCAGATGGCAGGCGCCGCGGTTGGATGTGGCATAGCCGAGGCCCATGCCCTTCATGCCGCGCGGATCGTAAGCGGGGATGCCCTGACCCTTGACGGTCATGGCGAGTTCGGGGTGACCGAAATGCTTGGCGGTAGCTTCTGCGCCGTCAGCCATGACGTTGCCGAGGCCTTCGCGCTTGGCGATCATTGCGGCGGCATTGGTCATGCCATCGGGGTCGCCCCAAGCAAGTTTGCCATCGCCGTTGGTGAAACCCTTTTCGCTGGCTTCCATCCAGATCGAAAGCGGGTGACCGATTTCGATGGCATCAAAGCCGAAGTCGTTGGCGAGGTCGATCATCTTGGCGACAAGACGCGCGTCATTATTGCCGACGTTCGCGCCGACTGACCAGGCGGGTTCGTATTCCACCGATTCCATGCGCAGACCTTTGTAGGGTCCGTCTTTGACTTCCACTTCCTTCTTGCAAGCTACTGGGCAGGCGTGGCAGGTGGGGTTGTCAACGAGCAAGTTCGCATTGACAAATTCACCACTGATCTTTTCGGCGTCTTCGCCGTAGGATGTGACCATGCTATTCTTGGTGGGCAAAGCGCCAATGCTGTTGGTGATGTTCATCAATACATTGGTGCCGTAGACCGAGAGTCCGCCCTTGCGCGGGCTGGTGATGTTCTCTTCTGCCATGATGTTCTTGAGAGCGCGCTCGTGAGCGGGCTTCCACTCTTCACGATTTGCGGCTTTGACGATCTTCTTCTCAGACTTGATGACGATGGCTTTGAGATTCTTGGAACCTCCAACTGCGCCTGTACCACCGCGGCCAGAGGCGCGGTCATTTTCGTTGATCCAGCACGCGAATTTGACGAGGTTCTCGCCTGCGGTGCCGATGGTGATTACGGTGAGGTCTTTTTCGCCGTATTTTTCCTTGAAATGTTTAATGGTGTCGTGGACGTTCTTTCCCCAAACTTCGGAGGCG
>JAEURI010000068.1 GCA_016789225.1 Anaerolineales bacterium | reverse complement strand
TCGCCAGGTGGAACTTCCGCCGAGGCAGTGTATTATTTAGAGAAGGCTGGTTTCCGCACCGCCATCTCCCGCGCGGTTTGGGCGGCGTATCAACGCTCACTGGAGTTGGGGAAGGAAAAGCCGGGGCATGTTGAGGTGGATGAGGAAAAATAGAGTTTCTTAATTCGTGATGTGTAATTAGGTAACTCCAAACAAAACGCGGATAGATTAAACATCTACCCGCGTTTTTTATTTTACATATAAGAATTATTGGGGTGGTTGAACGAGCCCGGAAGAAAATCCATCCTGAGTAACAAAATCCACAACAAAGACATGGAATGTGCCATCGCCGCAATCCACATTCCATTCTTCCTGCCAGGAGCCTTCCGCATTGGGCTGGGTGATCACGGTGATTTCGGTTGTCTCCGCTTTTGGAGCAGGACAATTCGCTTCTTCGTAGTAGATGGGAATCTGCAACCACACAAATTCGCGTGCCCGTTCATCTCCCAGCCCGCCTTCTGGTGCTTCGCTAAACGGCATGAACGGAATTGGGACATTGGGGCTGTTGGGGTCATCCGGATTTACTGGAATCTCATAGATTTCCTTAACCTCATCGACAACTTCTTTCGCTGCCACATAAGCTTGGTAGCCATAATAACCGCCTATCCCCGTCACCACACAGCAACAACCGAGAATAAGTACTCCTACAATAGAAATTATTAAGTTTCGGCTCGAACTTTTATCTTCACTAATCGCCGAATGTTGCGGGTCTGTATACATGAGGCTCATCTCCTAAAAAATATTAATGAGTATTATGCTCAAAAAGGGCGAAAAATCAATCAAATTTAATCCCCCTTTAGTTTCACGCATTTTCAACCAACAAAACGCATATGGGTTAAAATCCATCCGCATTTTTACTGGACACTGACCACTGGAAACTGATCACTGATATGGCACTCATCACCACGAACAACCTCACCAAATCCTACGGCGCAACCGACATCTTCGCGGGCATTACCGTCTCCATTGAGAAGGGTTCGCGGCTGGGCATTGTCGGTCCGAACGGCGTTGGCAAGACCACGCTCCTACGAATCCTTGCAGGCGAAGATGAAGCTTCGACGGGAACTGTCACCCGCACCCGGGGAGTGAGAAGCGGATATTTGTCGCAGGAGGCAGACTTCAAAATGGAGGGTACGCTTTGGGACGCGTGTCATTCCGTCTTCGAAGATTTAATCCGCCAGCAAAACGAATTGCACCGCCTCGAAGAATTGATGGCGACTGATTCAGATGTCATCGAACAATACGGCAAGATGCAAGAAGATTTTGAACGGCGCGGCGGCTACACTTACGAGACACGCATCAAGCAGGTGCTGACCGGTCTGGGATTCGACGCCTCAGACTACGCCCTGTCTTTGGATCACCTCTCAGGCGGTCAGCGCACCCGGGCCTTTCTCGCGCGCCTCCTGCTCTCGAACCCCGATGTGCTCCTGCTCGATGAGCCGACCAATCACCTCGACATTCGCGCCGTCGAATGGCTTGAGGGATATTTGAATCAATGGGAAGGCGCGGCGGTCATCGTTTCGCATGACCGATATTTTTTGGACAAGGTCAGCAATATGGTCTTGGAAATGCTGCCCGGCGCGTATGAGACCTATAGCGGAAATTACACTGCCTACTTGAAACAACGTGAAGAACGCATTGCGCGCAGGCAGGAAATTTTTGAAAGCGAAAAAGAAAAACTGCTCAAAGAAGTGGACTACATCAAGAAACATATTGCCGGGCAGAACACGCTGCAAGCCAAGGGCAAGCTCAAGCGGCTTTCACGTCTGGTGCAAGCCGTGGAGCAGATCGGTTTCGAAGCCGCATTGAATCAAAAATGGAGCGAGACCGCCGAAGAGGTCAACGTCACGACTTCGTATTTCAGCGCAGAGGAAGCCGAACGCCGCGTGCGGGCTTTGAGATCGCCCGTGCGGACTCTGCCACATCTGCATTTGCGGCTTGGTTCGCAGAAACGCTCCGGCGACCTGGTCATCCGCACGAAGGACTTGCAAGTGGGCTTCCCCGATAAATTCCTGTTCAAAGCGCCAGACATCGAACTACGCCGACAGGACTGTGCCGCGTTGATCGGGCCGAACGGGGCGGGCAAGTCCACGTTCCTAAAGACAATTCTCGGTCAGCTTGAGCCGCTGGGCGGAGAAGTCATTCTCGGTTCGAGTCTGCACATCGGCTACTTCGCGCAGGCGCATGAAGGGCTTGACCCGGAGAATACGCTATTGCAGGAAATCGACTCGCTGATGCCGAACTGGCTGCCGGGACAAATCCGCGATTATCTTGGCAAATATCTCTTCAGCGGCGACGACGTGTATAAAAAAGTCGGCATGCTTTCCGGCGGCGAGCGCGGACGATTGGCATTGTCCAAACTTGCCTTGCAGGATACCAACCTTTTATTACTGGACGAACCGACCAACCACCTCGACATCCCTTCGCAGGAGGTGTTGGAATCCGTGTTGGAAGATTACACCGGCACGATCCTGCTCATCTCGCATGACCGTTACCTCGTGGATGCGCTGGCGACTCAAATTTGGGAAGTGAATCCGAACGAAGGCGAGCTGATCTCCTTCAAGGGAACCTATTCCGAGTTAAGAGCCGAACGTGAGCAGAAGGAATACGAAGCGTTCATGGCGGCGCAGACGAGCAATGAGAAACGAGTAATCAGCAGCGAGGTCAGGAAGGCGAAGAGCGCGAATACGAAAGAGGAAAGAAGAAGGGTTGCACAGCTTCAGGAACTGGAGAACAAAATTGCCGAGTTGGAAGCCACGCTGGCAAATTTGAGTTCGCAGTTGGAAAGTCCCATGGTAAAGCCGGATGAAGTAATAAAGATCGGCAAGGAATATAACCGCGTCCAAGCCGAGATGGACGAAAAGCTTGCAGAGTGGGAACAGATGCAGGGTTAACAAAAAATTCCGATGCGATGAGCATCGGAATTTTTTGTTTAGTACTCAACCACTCGTTTGAGCATCTTTGCGTTCTTGACCCAGGCCTTGACGTTGCTCAGGCCGGGCATCTGGTTGACCTTGTTGAGTTTGACATTTGCCTTGGTCATCGCTTCGAGCAGGACCTCGGGCTTGCGGCTGGCGAGTTCCACCGCCGTATCCACACCGGCAGCTTCGAGCAAGTCGGAATATTGCTTTCCGATGCCCTTCACGCGGAACAGGTCCGCGCGATTGACCCAGTCCAGAATCACCTTGGCGCTCACGCCGGTGGCCTTGGCAAGTTCCTGGCGTCCCTTGCGGGTGCCGCCCATTTTCAAAAGTCCATTCGTTCCACGAACACCCGCCTTGCTCAATTTTGCAGCATTGACAGGTCCGATCCCTTCGATATCTGATATTGTTGCCATGATTTTCTCCTTCTCACAAAAGTATAGCATCATATGAGTGGAAAGCCGCGTTTTAATTCATGATCGATCCAATAAAAAATATTCAAGGACGATTCAATATTTTGAGACGCATTCCCATTAGTAGTATGATTAGCGAAGTTTAAAAAGAACGAGCATCCTGAATGAAAAACGTACACCTGGTTGAAAAACTCCGGCAATGGTTCATTGAACCCTCCCCTCTGATTGAAGGGCTGGATAAGCGCCGCCAGGCGTCCCTGTTATCTGCATTATTGTTGACGGTCATCATAGTTTCCTCCATTGTCGAACTGGCGACCATTGTCCTGATCGAATGGGAAAGTTATACAGGCTATAAACAAACCTTTGTAGCCCTGGTCTTCTTAAGTGTCGTCTATTTCATCAGCCGCACACAACACACAAAATTTGCAGCAAGGTTGATGGTCATTGGTTCATCGGCAGCAGTTTTTATCACTGGCTGGTTCCAACCCAATGGAGTGAATGGCGGCTTGCTCGATTTTCTGATCTTCCCTTTGTGGCTGGGAAGTCTGTATCTTGACCTTCGGGAACTGCTCATCCTGGTCGTTTTGAACCTGTTTGGCCTATTGCTCTATCCGTCCTTCTCGGATGCGGTCACCCTTAACTTTATTCTGGTCGGCCCCTTCAGCTTTATCTTCGCCACATCCATCCTGCTGTTTATCATTACCCGTCATCGCAACTTTCTGGAAAATGACCGTCAAAGGGAACTTGCCAAAAAGGAAAAGCTCAGCAGGGAGGAGGCGGATCGCACGATCACACTCCTCCGTGTGGCCGGAAGGCTAAACAGCCAGTTGGATCTCGATACATTGCTGGAGACCCTCAGCGAGGAAACCGCCCGTGCCCTGAATACCCCCGCCTCAATCGTGACCCTGTACGATCCCCGCACCGCTACCTTGAAGCCCGTGATCGGCAAGGGCTTGTCGAAAAAACAGATCGAAGACATCCCCGTGCTCACAAAAAAAGAATTTGATGAAGCAACAAACAAGCAGGGAACTGTTTTCTCGTTGGACAACCTGCAGCATATTACTCTCCCCGCTCATCTGGAGGAATTTCGAAAGTACGACATACGCTCCGTGGCGATCGCCACCATGGAACATGAAGGCGAACTGATCGGCAATCTTGTCGGAGTCTCAATTGGAGAAGACCGGAGCTTCAAACCAGCTGAACTGCTGCTTCTGAAAGGGATCGCAAACCAGGCAGCCCTTGCCATTATCAATACGCGTTTATTCAAAGATGCACAACGCAGGTTCGAGAACCTGCAGGCCTTGCGTGCCATCGACACATCCATTTTGAGCAATCGCAACCTGCCTGAAACACTGAATATCCTGCTCGAAAAACTGACATCCCAACTCGGGGTGGATGCCGCCATTGCCCTGCTGATCGACAAGCAGAAACAAGTGCTCAGTTTTGCCGCGGGGCGAGGTCTGGATGTTGAACCCCTTCGAAACGCAACCCTCCCAATTGGCGAAGGGCTGGCAGGCCGGGCTGTACAAGAGAAGCGCATCATTTATATTCACGATCTGCGCACAGACCCACAGGCCCTATCCCTAAAACCTCTATCGGAAAAGGAAGGGTTCATCAGCTACTTCGCGATTCCCCTTGAAACACAGGTTGAGATCAACGGCGTGCTGGAGATCTTCCATCGTTCGCATCTCGACCTAGATGAAGAGTGGCTCGGGTTTCTGGAGGCGCTCGCCGGACAGGCATCCATTGCCATCGGAAGCGCGATCTTATTTTCCGACCTGCAACGAACCAATGAAGAGCTTTCCGAAGCCTATGACACCACGATCGAAGGCTGGTCGCACGCCTTGGACCTGCGCGACAAGGAAACGGAAGGACACACACGCCGGGTCACTGAGTTGACCTTGGAACTTGCAAAGGCGTTTGGCTTCAGTGACGAAGAACTGGTGCATATCCGCCGCGGCGGACTCCTTCACGACATCGGAAAGTTGGGCGTCCCTGATCGCATCCTGTTCAAGGATGCCGCACTCACCACGGAAGAATGGGCGCTCATGAAGCGTCATCCCATCTATGCCCACGAAATGCTCGAACCCATCCATTATTTGCATCAGGCATTGGACATCCCATATTGTCACCATGAAAAATGGGATGGCAACGGATATCCGCGCGGGCTAAGCGGCGAGGATATTCCACTCTCGGCCCGCATCTTCGCCGTTGTGGATGTCTGGGATGCAGTCACAAGTGACCGCCCCTACCGCGCCGCATGGACAGCCGATAAGGCTCTCGCATATATCAAATCCGAATCGGGAAAACATTTCGACCCAAGGGTCGTGGAAATGTTCACCCGCCTGATGGAACAAAAGAACGAGAGAACGAACGGGCAAGCGACCTAAAAGGAGTAATCATGACCAAACGCGTAAAATTCGACTTTGAGATCGACTTCACCAACGGCGGCGGGATTCAGGGACAGGATTTCCGCCTCGATATCGAAGGGAATACTATTAGCGACAAGGAACTGGCCGATTACATTATCCAGGATATGCGCCTCTTAATGGTGGGACAAGTCCGCATCCTGAATAAGGAGATCATCAGCGAAGCGCACAAACGCCAGCCGATCAATCCCGCCATGGATTCCTCCTATATTGACCTCAGCCATATCATTTATGACGGTCTCATCACCTATAAGGGCCTGCCTGCCCCCATCGTCTGCGACTATCTGAGCCGCGAAGAGTCACGTTCACGCTACGCCCCCGGCACCGAATTTCAGATCGGCAAGATCGAAATGGTGACGAACACGGGAACGTATGTGGATTGTCCCTTTCACCGCTATGAAGATGGCAAGGATCTATCCGAAGTCGAACTGGAGAGCTTCGTCGACCTCGACGGCATTATCATCCGCGCCGATCACCGCAGCGGGCTGGCGGTCACAGCCGAGGATTTCAAGGGCAAGGAATTGCGCGGGCGCGCGGTCCTCGTCCACACCGGCTGGGATAGCCATTGGGCGACAGATTCCTACTTCGAGAAACATCCCTTCCTTACCGAGGAGGCGGCAGTATATCTGCGCGATTGTGGGGTCAAACTCGTCGGCATCGACTCGATGAACATCGACGATACGCGCGGCAATGCGCGGCCAGTTCATTCCACCTTGCTCAAGGCGGAGATTCTGATCGCCGAGCATTTATGCAATCTGGCAAATGTACCGGACGAAGGCTTCACATTTACGGCTGTCCCGCCGAAGTTCAAAGGGGCAGGCACCTTTCCCGTCCGCGCGTTTGCGAGAATAAAGTAAAACCCCTCAATCCGTTTCGCCCCGCAAGATATAATCCCTTGCAATGACCCAGGAAAAATACGACGCGATCATCATCGGCGCTGGAATTGCAGGATTAACCGCCGCATTGCACCTTGCCGAGCGCGGTCTGAAACCGCTTATCCTCGAAAGTGGCGAGCAGATCGGCGGTAGGCTGGCGGGGGCTGGGGAGATTCAGATTCAAAGCAAAACCTTTCCATTGGAACATGGCGTGCATGGAGTTTGGTCGTCGTATGTCAATCTGCGTCATATGCTTCAACGGCATCAGATTGTTTCACAACTTCGGCCTGCAAACGACGAGCAATGGATTCATCTCTATGCCGGTGAAGTGCGCCGCGCAAACATCGGGAACACCATTCGAAACAGCATCATTCCGGCGCCGTTTCATTACATCCAATTATTTTTGATTCCGCAATTCCTTTCGGTGCTCGGGCTGCGCGACTGGCTTTCGATCTTTCACGTCTGGTCGGTGTTGGTGATGGCGATCGGTATCGATCCCTTCGTTGAGAATCAACCGTTACAGGGGCTCACCTTTGGCGGCGCGCTCAAAGCCTGGGGGCCGTCGTTCCGCTCGCTCTTCTTTGGCCTCACCCGCAATGGACTTTCGACAGACCCGCATGACGTTCCGCTGGCGGGCTTTCTGGCCTTTCTGCGTTTTTACACCGTCATGCGCCGCGATGCCTGGCGCTTCGATTACCTTCCAAACGGCGGCGGCGAGGTCTGTGAAAAACTGGCGGCGAAGATTCTCGCCCTCGGAGGCAGCATCAAGTTCAAGTCCAGAGTGAAGCGCATTGAAAAGGATGGGGATTGGATCACGCATTGGGAGCAGGATGGACTCGCAGGCGCTAACTCGGCCCCTCATCTGATCCTCGCCTCCGACTCACCCGGAGCTGAATCCATCATCCGCAACAGTTTCCCCGCTGACAATTTGTTCTTCCCGCACGGCCTGTCGCATGCAGTGATCCGCCTGTGGTTCGACGTGAAACCGCGCAAACGAACCGAGAGCGGCATGTTCAGCGGTGATTTTGTAATGCACAACTTTTTCTGGCTCGATGAAATTTATGAGTCGTATCGAACCTGGGGAAACGAAACCGGCGGCTCTTGTATCGAAGTGCATGTGTACGGCCCGCAGGATGTGTTGAAGCAACAGGACGCGGCCCTGCTTGCCAACGTCATCACGGATTTATATCGTGCGCATCCCGATCTGCGCAATCATCTCATCGGGCAGTTGCTGCAACGCAACGCCGGGACTCACACCCTTCCCGCCCTCGGCGCGCGCGGCACACATTTGGGTATCGAAACCCCGTGGGAGAATCTATTTTGCGCAGGCGATTGGGTGCGCCATGAAGCGCCGTGCTTCTTTTTGGAACGCGCCTGCCTGACCGGCCTCGAAGCCGCAAATTTTGTTTTGAAAGCACGCGGACTGGAAACATATGAAGTGAAATTTTATCCGCCGCCCGAACCAATGGCCGGATGGATCGAACACCTGATGATGCGCGGAAGAAAACAAAGAAATGCGCGCCGAAAACGAGACGGCTTTCAGCAGTAAAATTATCCAGCAAATAAGGAGTGTGCCATGCCAACCATTGTTTTTAACGGCAAGACCTACAACAGCATCGAAGACATGCCCGCCAACGAAAGGCAGGCCTTCGAACAGATGTCAAAAATGTTCGTGGACCAGAACGGCAACGGCATTCCGGATTTTCTGGAAGGTGACATGGTGCAAAAAGTGCTTGCCGCTCATTCCACCAACATGCACGTCAGTGTGAATGGGAAAACCTACCACACCCTTGAAGACCTGCCCCCCGACCTGCGTCAAAGTGTAGATGGCGCCTTTCAAATCCTCTCCAGCATGGGGATGCTTTCGAACCTGCCTGAAACGCAATCCCCGCAAGTCCAACGTGAAGCGCAGATCGAATCCAAACCGTTTGTTGCACCGCAATCCTCCGCGGTGATCGAAGAAGACAGGGGCAGCAATCTCTTTCCCCTCATCATTGGCGGCATCGTGCTGTGCTTCGCCCTGGCGGTTGCAGCCATTGCCGTGTTCTACTTCATGGGCCGATGAAACTCATCCTCATTTACACCCTCATCGCAGGCGTGGTCTCCGCGCTGACCGCACCCATCCCTGGCACCTCCCTGCTGCTGACAGCCCTGGAGGTATACATGATCGTACACATCTCCAAGGTTCATGAATCAAAATTGGGATTAAAGGAAATTGGCTATTCTGCCATCGCGCTCTACAGCCTCTCCACCGTGTTGAAAGATGCCGCACTCGAGATCCTGACTTTCGTCCCCTTCATCGGCTGGGCCGCAGAAGTGATCGTGGCGATCCTATTCGTCTTCTTTTTGGGAATGCTGGCGAATTTATATTTCGGCAAACCGTCACGGCAGGGGCGGAACCTTGAGAATAACGCCAACCAGATAACCAGCCATCGCACTGACCGTCCCGATTAACATCATCTCGAGTCCGCTTCGCATTGGCCTGCCCACCGTCATGCGCGCCTTGTATGCGCCGATACCGAATAACACCAACGCCGTCACCAACACAGACAACCACATACTGACCGAAACAGGCAGAAACATGAACGGCAAAATCGGCACCAGTGAGCCGACGATGGCGGAAAGTCCCACCACCCAGGCCGCCTTCATCGCCGATTTGCGATCCACTGGCGAGAGCTGATGTTCCTCCGCCATCATCACTGCCACCCATACATCCTTATTGGCCGTGATCGTCTCTACGATGCGGTCAAGCAACTCCCCCTTGAACCCTTTATTTTCATAAATATCGCGGATCTCTTTGATCTCAAGAGTCGGCGCTTCTTTGATGTGACGGTATTCGCGCTCACGCTCGCTCTGATACAAATCGGCGTCGGCGAGCGTGGTCGTATACGCCACCGCGCCCATCGAGATCGATTCAGCAAAGGTCGTGGCAAGCCCGGCAACCAACACCACACGTGCGTCGTTGGTTGCGGCGGCAATCCCCAACACCACTCCCAACACATTCACCAATCCATCCTGTGCCCCCAGAATGAAATCCGAAAGTCCCGAGCCGCGCTTGTGCGGGTCGGTATGATTATGATGAAAGATCTCTTCATGAATTGTTTTCTGGGTTATGGTTTCCATATCTATAATCTTACTACGGGGGAAAAAATATATAATGGACAAATGTCACAATACAGGTTCTTTATCATTTTATGCATTTCCATTCTCGCATGCCAGTCGCAAATTCCGCCCGCCCCTCCTACGGAAACCCCGACTCAGACTCCTACAGTCACCTTCACACCCACGGCGACT
>JAEURI010000131.1 GCA_016789225.1 Anaerolineales bacterium | reverse complement strand
ATTTCGTGCTGTTTCAACTCGTCGCGGCTGAAGATGATGACCTTCTTCGGCTGTTTCTCTTCCAGCAAAATTTTGGTGAACTTCTTGCCGAAAGAACCTGTTCCGCCGGTGACAAGCACAACTTGATTTTTCCAATCCATGAAATCTCCTCTTCGTCCGTAGGGCAGGCTAAGTACCCGTATGGGCATTTCGGTCCGCGAATACCTATCGCTCTAAACAGGTCAGGCTTGTAGCCTAACCTACATTATTTTATGGCTCGAAACAAGCCCGCATCCTTTGAAATACGAATTGAGCCATACTTCTCCAACATTTCTCGTAGTTCAACTTCAAGCATGTCCATCTCTTCCGCAGACAATTTATCCACAGAACTCATCGAACCGACATACGCGATAATGACTTCAACTTCCGTAACGCTTAAACCATCCGAATAACGGGACAATTCTACCCGCGGAAAGAACTCCTGCAATTGGTCTTTTCCGTTTTCAAGCGTGAACTGCAACGCAAACTCACCGGCACTCCCACCGCTTACCCGCGCGATCCACTGATACATTTCGCGCATGTGATTCTCACCAGATGTCGCTGCAAATAGAACACCGTCATCCTTCAGAACGCGCCGAATTTCCGCCAGTGTTTTTTTTCGATCCGGCACATGATACAGCATGTAATTCGCAATGACCGCGTCGAAGGCATTGTCGTCATACGGAATGGATTGCGCATCCACCTGCTCGAACTTGATGCCTCGCTTAATGACGATCAGATTCCGCCAGGCGGCATCTAACATGCCGTCCGAAAGGTCGGTCACCGTAAGGGCCCAGCCATCCGGGATTCGGCTGGCGCATTCCTTCCACAACTCGCCATTGCCACAGCCCAATTCCAGGATATTTGCATTCACAGGCAGTTTGCTCAAATGATCGAAAAGCCAATTAAACCAGCCATACGAGTTCGTGCTAAAACGCTGATGGATCGCCAATCGTGCATTGAGATTGCCAGAATCTTTATACTGACTTTGCATCAAATAGTTCTGGTCTGTAAAACGAGACATCTCAATCCGAGCCTTTACAATAGCTGGTCGCAATCACATCACGCACATCATCGTTCAATGGCTGTTCGATATCGCTAAACATCGCACATGCCTGCAAACGAATCGACTTCTCACCAATGACACGCTTCGCAAGTTGCTTCAACATCTCTGCATTACCAGTCATGGCATACGCCTTCAAAAACGGCAGCCATTCCACGCGGTCATCGGGGCTCAAGGAAAGCGCCTCCGCTTCATCGCCTAACGCGGTCACGCGCTCCCAATCACCAACCTGCGCCGCCAGGTCTGCCGCTTGAAAATAATTGCACCAGCCGCGCTCCGCCTCTCGACCAAAAATATATTCAGGCGGCGTCACCGGCTCGGCATCCACAATCACAGTTTCGATCTTAGACTGAGACGCAACCAGCGACACATCCAGCGGGTCATACTCCGAGATCAATGGATGTTCTCCGTAGATCACATGCACGCACGAGTTCAACATAGGCTGGCTCAACACCAGCACATTGCTGTAATCCAGTGTGTATGTGTGACTGCGATACCCTGTCTCCACAACTTGCGTCCCATCCAAAATGCCGGGCAGGTTCTCGTTGTTCAACGTCAAACCGGAGACCGGATAATGCACCGGAACTTCATTCGTCGGCTCAGGGAAATAGATCATATTCGCGGCTTCCATCAGCGCAAACCCACCGTCGCCCATGCCAGGCAACGGGTAGTGAATCACAACCGTCGTACCGGGGCGAAGCGCGGGCAGGCGCCAACTCACCTGCCGCCAAAAATTTTGCAGCGCCGTTTCCTCCATCACCGCATTCGTCGCAATCCCAAAATGCGAGAGAACCGAAAAAGCAATGAGCACATACAGTATCGTCACACGCACACGTTGAATGGAAATCAGCTCAACGACTGCCGCCATAAAGACCGCCGCCGCAATCGACGCAGGCAATCCATAATGCGAGAAGCCAGAAATATTGACAGTGCGATTCGCCATGATGACCGGCAACACGCCGAGGATCATCCCCAACCCGCCTACCATCAACGCCTCATTCGTGACTTGAAGCGGGTTGCCATCTCTATCCTTAGACTCCGCTGAGGCTTTGATCTGCCTCTCTGCAAAGACCACAAACAGCACAGCGATCACTGCAAGCGCCAGCCCAATTGCCGTATCACGCAGGCGCATCACCTGCACGAAGGCAGGGAATTGATCAATCCACGCCAGCACGCTGAGATTCAACAAGCTGTTATAAATTTGGAAGAGCCAGTCGATGGTCGTGGCAACCGGGTTTGCGAGAAACACACTCAACTGACCGCCAATATCCGTTGCTTTGCGCTCGTTAGTAAAAAAGAACACGCGCCAGATTACAACACCAAGCGGTATAACGACTGTCCATGCCCAAGCTTTAAAGGCAATGAACAAACGACTCCAAAAAACGCTCTGAGAATCGCGATTGACCATCAAATATACTGCCAGGAAGCGAAAAGCCTCCATACCGATGGCATAATCGACAAGGGCAATATAGCTCCAACCAGTCAGGATAGAGCCGGTCATATATGCTGCCTTCTTAACCCCGTTTTGCAAATCGAGCGCTTTCAACGTGAACATGATCGAAAAGACCTGTAAAGCTAGGCTGGCGATCATCGGCTGATATTCGATGGCGCTGATCCACCAGAAGTAACCGGGATAAATCGCAAACAAAAGCGCGGCAATGAAATTAAATCTTCGGTTTTCTTTCCAGAGGATATTGAAGAGCCACAATGCGCCCACTGCACTCAGCCCACGCCAGAGAAAGGCCCCAAGATGCCAGAGCAACGGCGTTGCGCCAAAGAGCGAGAAATACAATTCAAAGAAAAATCCGCGCGCCGGGCGGTCAATGCGAAACATTTCATGGAAGATCTTCGCTCCCCCAATCAGGCCATCATAGATGTAATACCAGTCGTCCTTGTAATATGTCAAATTGCCAATGTGCGGCAAATACACAACGGCAGAGATAAGAAGGAGAAATAATATTTCGGGGTATCGTTTTTTCATTTACGATTTTTGATTTACGATTTTTGATTTACGACATCGTGCCGGAGGAGGTTGCCGATTTTACACGTTACGATTTGCGAATTACGATCAACGGATATTGCCCGTTCTCTGCGAAGAATTTGGGAAACACGCCTTCGAGCCAGAAAATAAATTTCAAGAACGCGCGCCCGCCGAAGGGGCGAACAAAATTCCGCAGGATACGGGTGCTGAGTCCACGCCAAGGCTTGAGTTCAACCGTCATCTGAGAACCAATTTCACGTTTGAGCCATTGAGGCGTCATCTTCTCCACGAAGGTTCCGGAAGGGGCATCTTCGTTCAGCCATTCCTTTTTCTTCTTGGCATCGCGCCCGGTAAACTTGCGCAACAAACCGATGAACGGTTCTGCCATACGGCTGATGAGCGGGTCACTCCAGCCGTTGACGATGGCGGCCATGCGTCCCGGTGCGAGCACGCGATGGATCTCTGCATACGCACGCGGATGTTCCGGCAAGGCAAGGTGATGGATGGCATGCATCGAAACTGCGCCATCAAAGGCATCTTTTTTAAAAGGCAGGTTGGCAAGGTCACCAACCACGAAGAGGCCATGATCGCCAATCCGATTGCGCGCCTCACGCAAAGCCTGAATGGAAATATCCAGGCAGACGCGCTTTTGGTAACCCGCTGAATAGGCCTTGTATTCTTCATACTGGACAGGACCAGACCCGGCGTCCAGAAGGAAGCGCCCGGCAGGGATGAGGCCATTCAAGACACGCAGTCGTGTTTTGTGAATATATTCGCGCGAAACGGGACGCAGGTCTTCATAACGGGCGTTCTGATAATTTCCGTCATCTTCCTGCGTCCAGCCGATCTCATCATAAAATTCGCGAACTTTTTGTTTGGTGTCTGTCATTGTTAATCTCTACCATCTGTTCTTTCTGCTTTCCTCTTTCATTTGCAGAAAAGAAGAATGCGGAAAGAAATTAATTTTTCCAACGAAACGGCTCGCCTATCAAAAAGCCGAAGGTGTCTTTGAATTGTGCCATACCTTCGTCGCTCAAAACCTTTTCGAGTGGCCAGACTTCGAGGTCATCCCAAAAATTCATTAGACGCCAGGGAAAGGGACGCGGGTATTCAAAGAAGAAGCGATATGCATAATTCCAGGCGAACTCGATCTGCTTTTCGTTAAGTTGCTGAGCGGGGATATCGCCCAATACGTTTTCAAGGGTGGCGTAGTATTCATCCCAGGTGTTTGGGTCGATGGTGATACCGCGTCCACGATAATGGGTTTGTCCACATGAGATGACAGGACGTCCGTTCATTGCCGTTTCGAGCCCAACCGTGGTCGTATATGCCAGACCGACATCGGCGATCTCGATCAAGTCATACGTGTTGATC
>JAEURI010000198.1 GCA_016789225.1 Anaerolineales bacterium | reverse complement strand
CGTTGTTCGTTTTTTATCTTGGCTGGGTGACCGAATTGCCAAGTTTTGCCGGGCTGATGATGGCAGTGATGCAGCAGGTGAATGTGTCTAAAGATCGTCTGACGGAGTTATTGCAAGGGGAAAGTCCGTTGCCGGGGAAGGTGCGCCAGGAGGTTGTCATCACGAGTTCGCCACAATTATTGAAAGAAATAAAGATAGAAGGGTTGACCTACCATTATCCCGATACTGATCGTGGGATCGAGAATATAAATCTCAATCTTCCTCGCGGTTCATTAACAGTGATCACTGGGCGCATCGGTTCAGGGAAAACGACTCTTCTGCGTGCTTTGCTTGGGCTCCTCCCATTGGAGGCAGGCAGCATTCAGTGGAACGGTCAACGTGTGGAAGACCCGGCGAAGTTTTTTATTCCGCCACAGGCAGCGTACACACCGCAAGTTCCGCGCTTGTTTAGCGAAACCTTGCAAGACAATATTTTGATGGGCTTGCCGTTCAATGAGAGGATCGAATCTGCGATTTATACCTCTGTACTTGAACCGGATCTTGTTCAAATGGAACAAGGCTTGGATACGATGGTCGGTCCGCGCGGGGTACGCCTCTCAGGCGGACAGTTGCAACGCGTCGCCATTGCTCGCATGTTGATGCGCGATGCTGAACTGCTCGTCATGGATGATGTTTCCAGCGCCTTGGATGTTGAAACCGAAAAACTGTTTTGGGAGCGGATGAACTCCCGCCCTTCTACCTTACTGGTCGTTTCGCATCGTCCTGCTGTGCTTGCCCGCGCTGACCATATATTAATCATGAAGGAAGGACAAATAGACTCTGAAGGTCGCTTGAATGACCTGCTTGAACGCAGCGATGAAATGCGGGAACTTTGGCGTATGGAAAAAGTGCAATAGCCCTCTCGTTTTGTCCTTACATTTTTTGAACGCGGAGATTCATCAATCTCCGCGTTCTCGTTTACAATTGCACACCGATGTTTGAATTCAAAATCACTTCCAAAAATAACCGCGCCCGCACTGGTATTTTTTCCACACCGCATGGCGAACTCACTACGCCGGTCTTCGCGCCAGTGGGCACACAGGCCACGGTCAAGACTCTGACGCCGGAACATCTCAAGGACATCAACGCCTCGCTGGTGTTGAGCAATACCTATCATTTATATTTGCGCCCCGGTGATGAGTTGGTGCGTGATATGGGCGGCCTGCATAACTTCATGCAATGGCATCGGCCCATGCTCACCGACTCGGGTGGCTTTCAGGTTTTTTCGCTCGCGCAAACCCGCAAAGTGGATGAAGACGGCGTGACTTTCAAGAGTCATATCGACGGTTCCACACACCGCTTCACGCCTGAGAAATCGATAGTCATTCAAGAGAATCTCGGCGCAGATATCATCATGGCTTTCGATGAGTGCGCCGACCCGAACGACCATGCTTATATCAAAAAAGCCATGGAGCGGACTCATCGCTGGGCGGAGCGATCACTGAAAGCAAAAACGCGGCTCGACCAAGCCCTGTTCGGTATCGTCCAAGGTGGAGTGGATCCTACACTGCGAGCGGAGTCTGCCACCTTCATCGCCTCTCTCGATACGCCGGGAATTGCCATCGGCGGGCTTTCGGTGGGAGAGACGAAGCAGGAGATGCACGATATGCTCGATGTGGTCACGCCGTTATTGCCTGAAAACAAACCGCGCTATCTGATGGGAGTTGGAACACCCGAAGACCTGATCAACGGCGTGCTGCGCGGCGTGGACATCTTCGATTGTGTCCTGCCAACGCGTTTGGCTCGTCATCACTCTGCTTTTGTGCCTGAGGGCCGTCTTAACTTAATGAACGCTTCCTTCTCACGCGATGAACGTCCCATTGACCCGACCTGTGACTGCTACGCCTGCCGCACCTTCACACGCGCGTACGTCCGTCATCTTATCGTCGCCAAGGAACTGCTGGCAGGGACCTTGATCTCCATTCATAATTTGCGGGCATTGATCCGCCTGATGGAATCCATTCGCAGTTACATTGCCGATGGCTCGTTTGAAACCCGTGCGCCAGAGTTGCTGAGTCAGTGGTCGAATAATGCGAAAAGGATTAAACACGAAGGTTAAGGGCCTCTTCTTCGTATCTTTTGTGACCTTCGTGATTAAAAAGGAATTTCATGACACTTCTTCACGCTTTCCTTCTCGGCATTGTTCAAGGATTGACCGAATTCATCCCTGTTTCATCCACAGCCCATTTATTCATTGCCAGTAACCTACTCGGTCTCCCTGCTGATGATCGGACATTTTCCTTTAATGTCATCATTCAATTGGGCACGGTGGCTGCATTACTCCTGTTCTTTTGGCATGATATTTGGGAGATCATTCAAGCGTTCTTTCTGGGCATTAAGAATCGAAAACCCTTTGACGATTTTCATGCGCGTCTTGGCTGGCTGGTGATCGTTGCCACCATCCCGGCAGGAGTGGTGGGGTTGATTCTCAACCAATTTGTGAAAGACATGTCCGGCGATCCTTTACTTTGGGCGGGGATCCGTCTCTTGTTTACGGCGATCCTTCTCACCACAGTGGAATATTTTGACAAAAAGAGCCGCACATTGGAATCGGCCACCTGGGTGGATGCGCTCACTGTGGGAATATTCCAGGTCTTCGCGATCTTCCCTGGCGCCTCCCGCTCCGGCTCGACGATGGCTGGTGCCATGTTCTGCGGCCTGGATCGCCCTTCAGCCGCGCGCTTTGCATTTCTCATGTCTGCACCCATTTTGCTTGCGGCAGGCTTGTTTGAAAGCGTTGAAGTTATTCTCTTTCCGAACACAACCGAGTTTTTGCCCATTCTGGTCACAGGCTTTGTGACTTCAGGTGTCGTCGGTTGGTTTGCCATCCGCTGGCTGCTGGCGTATTTGCGCAAACACTCGCTTTATGTCTTTGTGGCTTATTGCCTTGTTTTGGGTGTCATTGTATTATTGTTGAAGTAATGCTTACCTCCCATTGAATACTGAACATCGGAAACCGGACATGGACACAAAATCTCTCCTCAAACTTCTCATCGAAACTGAATCTCCCTCCCATGAAAAATCCGCTGTGGATCGTGTCGGCGCGATCATCGCCGAAGAAGCCCGCAAACTTGGTGCGCAGGTTGAGATCATCCAGAATCAAAGTACGGGTGACCATGTTATTGCCAAATGGGGGGGAGCGGGCAAACCCGTTTTGCTTGTTTGCCACATGGACACGGTCTTCCCGCTTGGGACGATTCAAACCTTCCCCTATCGTGAAGCGGAGGGGAAGATCATGGGACCCGGCGTATCTGATATGAAAGCCAGCATTGTGATCTCCCTTGCCGCCATTGAAGAGGCGAAAAATCACGGACTGACACGGCCTGTCACTTTGCTTTGCACCTCAGACGAGGAAATTGGAAGCCACACTTCTAGAGAATTGATCCAGGCCCTGGCAAAGGAATCTGAACTGGTACTGGTGATGGAACCGGCCCTGATCGACGGCTCGCTCAAGACCTGGCGCAAGGGTGGCGGTGGTTTTTATGTGAAAGTGAAGGGACGTGCCGCACATGCAGGGGGCGACCATGAAAAGGGACGCAACGCCATCGAAGAGATGGCGCATCAGGTGCTGGCCATCCAAAAGATGACAGATTATTCCCGGGGGACGACGCTCAATGTGGGTGTCATTCACGGTGGGACGGTGTCTAATGTGGTGCCTGATGAATGTTATGTCGAAGTGGATCTGCGCCTGATGCGGCCCGACGAATGGGAACGGGTGGAAGCATTGATGATGGGTCTCAAACCTGTGCTTGAAGGCACATCGGTGGAGGTGACCGGCTCCTTGAATCGTGGACCGATGCCCTTTGATGACCGGATGAAGGCCACCTTTGAAAAAGCAAGACATATTGCTGCCCAGGTCGGGGTCGAACTCAAGGCAGGTGGGACCGGCGGCGTCTCTGATGCCAACCTGGTTGCGCCGCTTGGTATTCCCGTGCTGGATGGTCTCGGCGCGATCGGCGAAGGCTATCACTCGGAGCGTGAATATATCTTTGCAGGCAGCATCCCCCAACGCGTGAAGTTGATCTCTGCCTTGTTACAAAACTGGTAGTCAATAATCAGTAGATCACGGAAAGGCGTGTCATGCTGAAGGAAGTGAAACATCTCTACCTTGGCAGAAAGACCCCCAGACGGGAGGAGAGATTCTCACCGCACTGCGGCGCATGTGTCGCTCCGCTCAGAATGACATTTCGTGAAGTTCTTATACTTTTCTTTCTTCTTTCCTCCTTCTTCATAACCTCCTGCGCCTCTCCAAACCAACCCGCGCCTCAGCAAGTTATCAGCGCCTATTCCACCTCCTCTGCCGGGCCGTGGATGGATGAGCTTTTCACTTGTGCGAACGACCTGTCCATTGCGGTAAACGTCACAGCCGAAGAGCCGGAGATCTATCTTCGCATCGGAGAGCCGGAGAATTTACTTACTCCCGCTTACCAAATTGATGAAGAGGAGATATTGGTTGTCGTGCATGGTGAAAGCCTGGTGCAGAATTTATCTCTGGAAGAGGTTCAGGCATTGTTTGCGGGAGAAGGGGATGGTTTGACGCAGGTATGGGTGTATCCGTCAGAGTTGGATCTGTTTGGGGTGTTCGAGCAGGCCGTGATGCAGGGAAGAGGCGTGACTTCTTTGGCAAAGGTCGCTCTTGACCCGCAGCAAATGTCCGATGTGCTGAATTCCGAATCCGCCGCCATCGGTATTTTGCCCCGGCATTGGAAGGCAGGAAACGTGCGCGATGTGTATTCGCTTGGCGAGTTCCCGGTGCTGGCCATGACGCGCGAAGAGCCGCAGGGGGCTGTGGCCTTGCTTTTGGCATGTTTGCAGCGCAATTGAAAATAAACTGCAAATAAGCCTTTTTGCGCTCAATTGCACAATAGGGGTAAAATCGAAGCGCGAAACCTATGACTATTCCAATCATTGAACTCCGAAATGTTCACAAAACCTACTCTACTGTTGCAGGGGATTTTCCAGCTTTAAAGGACATCAACTTGAGCGTGAATACCGGGGAATTCCTCGGTGTAGTGGGGAAGTCCGGCGCGGGCAAGTCCACCTTGTTGAATATGATCAATGGCGTGGATGGACTTTCCAGCGGTGAGGTGCTGGTATATGCCAATGGGCAGCGCGTATCGGTGCATGACCTCAACGAAGATGAAAAAGCTCTCTGGCGCGGCCGGACGATGGGCGTGGTCTACCAGTCCTTTCAACTATTACCCATGCTCTCTCTCATTGAAAACATCACCCTGCCGATGGACCTGGCCGGAAATTTCAAACCGCGCGAATCGCGTGAGCGGGCCATGGAATTATTACGCCTGGTGGAGCTAGAAGAACATGCCGGGAAACTTCCGGCTTTTGTCTCCGGCGGCCAGCAACAGCGTGTAGCCATTGCGCGTGCCCTTGCCAACGACCCCGATATTCTCGTTGCCGATGAACCCACCGGCAGCCTGGACTCTGTGACCGCCGACCATATCTTCGATGTCTTTTCCCATCTGGTGGCCGACCGCGGCAAGACCATCGTCATGGTCACTCATGATATGGGCTTGAAAAGCCGCTTTACCCGCTATCTGACGATCACCGACGGGGAACTTGAGCCGCCCTCTGTTGAAGATTCAAAGCCGAAGAGGAGCCGCAAGAAATGACGACAATGCCAGATAAACGTAAAGCTCCGCGTCAAACCACGCCGAAGGCTGCTCCCCAACGAGTAAGCGATGCCTCGCTGGAAGCGATCATCGAAATGCGCGGCATCATCAAACGCTTCAGCAATGCTGCAGGCGAGTTTACCGTCCTCAAAGGTGTCGACCTGATGATCAACCGCGGGGAGTTCGTCTCCATCGTCGGCAAGTCTGGAAGCGGAAAATCCACCCTGTTGAACATGATCACCGGCATCGATCATCCCAGCGAGGGACAGGTCATCGTCAACCATAATGATATTTACACCGACGTAAGCGAAAGCGCGCGTTCGAAGTGGCGTGGGAAGAATTTGGGCATCGTCTTCCAGTTCTTCCAACTGCTGCCCATGCTGACCCTGCTTGAAAACGTCATGCTGCCCATGGATTATGTGGACATGTACGACTTCGACGAACGCCCCAAACGCGCCATGGAGTTGTTGAAACTGGTTGGGTTGGAAAAGTTTGCCAATAAACTGCCCGTGCTTGTTTCCACAGGCCAGCAGCAACTGGCGGCCATTGCCCGCGCCATGGCCTGTGATCCGCCGCTGCTCATCGCCGATGAGCCGACCGGCAACCTCGACACTCGCTCGGCCGATACGATCATTGAGATATTCGAGCACTTTGTTGAACAAGGCAAGACCATTGTCATGGTGACGCATGACCCCTCGCTGACCTCGCGCACCCATCGCAATATTATTATCTCTGATGGCGAGTTGATTGACGAAACCATCTCGCGCGGACTTCCGCAACTGCGCCACCGTCACATGTTGGAATTTACGAAGATCGCCGAGCGCCGCCTGTACCAGCCGCAAGAGACCATCGTTTCGCGCGATGAAAAGTTGGATCATTTCTATATCATTCGTAAGGGTGAAGTGGAGATTGTCCTTCAGAAACAGCGCAGCAAGGAAACCATCCTTTCGCGATTGGGCGCGGATGAATTCTTCGGTGAAGCCGAATTGGTGCGCGGCGGCAAGTCGATCGCCAATGTACGCGCTGGGAAAACCCCTGTGGAAGTGGTGGCTATCCCGCGCGCCGACTTCAACCGCGTGATGGATGAGTCCCCGATCACGGTTGATGCCATCAGCAAGATCGTGCAGAAGCGTTTGCAGGAACACCGTATGGCCGACCCGAGGAAGAGATAACTTGTGATGTGACCGGTTGGCCCAGGCAGAGAGATTAATTCACAAATCAACGATCGTAAATCAAAGATGAACTCAGACCCGCGCACACTTCCGCAAGTGCTATATATCGCAGACAGCGACGAATCCCGCTCGCTGGTGCGGCGTTTACTTGCGTATCATTACGTGGTGCTGGAGGCGGCAAATCCGCTGGACGGGCTTGGGTTGGCAGGTGAGACGATGCCCAACTTGATCCTGCTTGATAACAATCTCCCTCAAATGACGAGCAGTGAGGCGGCCACCCGTCTCAAGAAGATGCTGCCGTTCACGCCCATCGTGATCGTCTCTGGCGACACCAAGCCGGGCGCGCGGGAGCGTGCATTGGCGGCAGGCGCTGTGGGCTTCATTCCCAAACCCATCGGCGGTGATTTCGAAGACCTGGTGCAGGAATACCTGCATGGCAAGGTCGATGAACTTGAGAATGCCGAGGAATACCTGCGCGAATATCAACAGGAACTGGCAACGAAGATCGAAGACCAGACCCGGCAGCTTACGAACACGGTCGAACGGAACAAGTACCTGCTGCAACAGAATCAAAAAATGTTTGCCATGCTTGAACGCAGACATAAATTATTGGAGACCGCCGCGCGAGTCGGGCAGATGGTTACTTCCATTCTTGATCTGACCGATCTGTTGCGTTATACAGTTAATATCATTTGCAGTGAGTTTAACTTTTATTATTCAGGCATCTTCCTGGTCTCAGATGACCGCGAATGGGCTGTGCTCCGCGCGGGATATGCCCTGGCAGGGCGCAAGATGCTGGATGCGAACTATCGCCTGCCCATCGATGAGAAATCCATGATCGGGCGCTCGATCCTGACGCAGCAGGCGCAGATCGCGCTGGATGTGGCGGGTGAGGAGTCGCGCTTCAGGAATCCGTATCTGCCTGATACACGGTCCGAAATGGCTCTGCCGCTGATCGTTAATTCTGTGTCCGTCGGCGCAGTGACAGTACAGAGCAATGAATTGAATGCATTCACCGAGGAAGACATCACATCCCTGCAAGCGATGGCGGATCAGATCGCTATTGCCATAAACAATGCCAAGCTGATGAAGGATCTCGAATCGGCCAACTCGGAATTATTGCGTACCAAGACCTATGAAGCCATTGCCACTGCCACCGGGGAAGCCATTCACTGGGTGGGTAATAAGGCGGCGCCCATCCCTGGAAGCGTGCGGCGTGTGCGCGAAGACTTGCAATACCTGCTGGCCCTGGTCGCACAGTTGAAAGAGTCAGCGTTTGACAATGCCTCATTGCGGGTGGCAGTTCAAACGGTCCGGGAGGAGGCGCAGGCGCATGGCATGGACTTGGATCAGATCATCAAGGAAATGTCTGCCATGAAGCCGAATCGATTGCAGGCTTTGGTCAGCGTCGAATCCCTGCTCGAGGATCTGGATATTGCCGAGAACAGCGCAAAGACCATCCTTGATATCAAGGAAGGCTTGATCGGCCCGGCGCGTCAGCGAAACGACACCGGTGTGTCATTGCGTGAAATGATCACGAACACGGTGGCGAATATGGGGCTTCCCCATGATGCCGTATCCCTGGAATGGGCCAGGGATATGCCGCTTGCCTATGTGGATGCGCGCCAGGTGGAGCAGGTCTTCAATAATTTGATCAAGAACGCCTGGGAGGCATTAACCAATGCGCAGGTCGCTGAGCCGAAAATTTATGTAAAAGGTCGGCGCGACCATGATTCAAATTTTGTGCTTGTATCTGTTGAAGATAATGGCCCTGGAATTCCAAAGGATATTCAGGAAAAGATTTGGGTGTCGTTCTTTACAACAAAGGGCGGTGCGGGCGGCACGGGATTGGGCCTCTCCGCCGTGATGCAGATCGTGAATCAACATGGCGGCAAGATCTGGCTGGAAAGTGAAGTAGGGCATGGTGCAGCGTTTTTCGTGCGCCTGCCTGCGGAAAAATAAAGGATTTTCCGTAGGCAGGCATGCAGCCTGCCAACCTCAATGGAAGGTGTCACGCTAAAAGCGTGGCCTACAAAATGAAAAAGATAAAATCTCGGAGGAATGTATGACAACAGTTCTTTTAGTGGACGATGAGAAGCTGATCCAACGCAGTTTGGAGAAGACTCTCCTGCGCGCTGGTTATGATGTGTTGACCGCACCCGATTGCAAGACCGGCAGTGAGGTCTTCTCGCAGAATGCCAGTGCGGTGGATATTGCCGTGCTGGACTTGAACATGCCCGGCTTCGATGGCATGCCCAAGAATGACGCCGGACTGGACCTGCTGGCCGACCTCAAACAAAGGAGAGCCGACCTGCCGGTGGTCATCCTGACGGCATATGATGAAGTAAATAAAGCCAAGGATGCCGTCTCGAAGGGCGCGAATGCCTTCTTTGTGAAGGGACGCGAACAGGGCTTGGTGGAGTTGATCCAGAAGATTTTGAGCGCTTGACCCTTTTCACCACAACGGCAATGAAGGTATACAAGGTTTTCCTTTATGTATCTTCGTGATCCTTCGTGGTTTATCAAATAACCGAAAGAGGAACTTATGATAAACAATATTGAACGACATGCAAAATTATTGAAAGCTTCCGCGCGCGCCGCCAAGAACATCACGACCATTCTCGATCCTTATGAACTCTTCCAACGCACCGTGGATATCATCTGCGAAGAGTTTGGCTTTTACTATGCGGGCGTCTTCCTGGTGGATGATGCCACACAGTATGCCGTCCTCAAGGCAGGACGCGGCGAAGCTGGGCGTGCCATGCTGCGCGAAGGTCACAAACTTGCCATCGGCGGCAACTCGATGATCGGCGCGAGCATTGCCAACAAAAAGGGACGCATCGCCCTCGATGTTGGGGAGGAGGCGGTCTTTTTTGAAAATCCGCATCTGCCGAAGACTCGCTCCGAGATGGCGCTTCCGCTCATCGTCGCGGATGAGGCGATTGGCGCACTCACGGTTCAATCTACCGAAGAGGCTGCCTTCCGCGAAGAAGATATCGATGCTCTGCAAACGATGGCAGATCAACTTGCTATCGCCATCCAAAATTCCAAATTGCATCGCCAGGAGGAACGCCGTTCACGTTTGTTGAAGGCGGCCAATCGTGTGGGCAAGGAAGTATCGTCCCTGCTTGACCTCGACCAGTTGCTTCCGCAGACCGTGAATATCATCTGTGAAGCGTATGGTTTGTATTATGCAGGCGTATTCCTGCTTGACGAGCAAGGTGAGTTCGCTGTATTGCGCGCGGGCTATGGCAAGGCTGGCAAAGCCATGCTGGCAGAAGGTCATAAATTACGCATCGGCACCGACTCGATGATCGGCGCCTGTATTGCCATGGGGGAGGCGCGTATCGCCCTGGATGTTGGCGAAGAGCGTGTTCACTTCAAGAATCCGCATCTGCCTCACACTCGTTCCGAAATGGCTCTGCCCCTCATTTATGGCGGGCGGACGCTTGGCGCGGTGACCATTCAATCTTCCGAAGAGCGCGCTTTCAGCGAGGATGACATCACCACATTATTGACGATGGCGGAACATCTTGCGGTTGCCATTAATAATGCGCATCTCATCGAAGAACTGAAAGAAGCACACAACGAGATTCTGCGCAACAAGGTTTTTGAAGCGCTGACCACCGCCTCCACCGAAGCCATTCACTGGATCGGCAACAAGACTTTGCCCATCTCGCTGACGGTTGCCCGCCTGCGTGAAGAGATCGCCGATGGGAAGGTTGACCTCGACTCACTTAAGGAAGACCTTGACATGATTTCCGAGAGTGCAGTGCAAATTATTCAAGTGAAGGAACAGCTTATCGGTGCGGTGCGCGAAATGAAACCGCGGCCTGTTCTTTTTGCAGATGTGCTCCGGACCGCGGCCATGCAGCGCGGCATTCCCCAAAATGTCTTGCAGGTGGAGATCGCCCCATCAGCCGCCTACATTATCGCAGACTCGACCCAGCTCACCCGTGCAATTGGCAACCTCTTGCAGAATGCCATCGAAGCGGGCGCGAAGTCGGTCAAGGTGCGTGTGCATCCTACCGAGCAGCGCGGCATGTTGGAGATCGACATTGAAGATGATGGTGTAGGCATAAGCGATGATACTCAGCGCAAGGTCTGGTCGCCGTTCTTCACAACCCGCGGTGTTTCCCATCACGGCTTGGGCCTGCCTGCAACCATGCATGTTGTGTCGCAGTCACAAGGGCATGTCGCTCTCGTCAGCGAGGAAGGCAAGGGCACAACCGTTGCCATGTTCATGCCGCGCGGGCGTGTGGATGTGGAACAAGCCCAGCCGGGCAGCGTCAAGAGCATCCTGCTTATTGACGATAACGATGACTGGGCGAACCTGCTCGGCGAAATGCTCAAAGGGACAAAGGTTAAACTGACTCAATCCACCGACCTGAAAAAATTCCCCGAAGCCGATCTGATCCTTGTGGATGAAAATATCGCCTCGGCTTCGCTGACCGAAGTCTTGGGTGCTCTCTCCAAGGCCGGACTCGCCCCGAAGACGATCATCCTCACTTCGGCCATCAATCCAGAGCGCGTCACCCAATACCTGCGCGAAGGCTTGAGGGATGTGACGGTCAAGCCCTATTCGACGGGCGAGTTGAATGAGTTGTTGAAGTAAAAAAAAATCTGTACCGCAACCTTCAGGTTGTGCAATCTGAAGATTGCGGTACGACAAGGAATTTATGCGACCTCGTTGGCGAAAAGTATTTCACGACTTATGGGATAACTTTATGCGCACTGCATTGGTGGTCTTGTCCATTGCAGTGGGCGTGTTTTCCATTGGGGTGATCACCGGCGCGTATGAGATCATTTCCAATGATATGGGAGTATCCTACGCGGCAAACAACCCTGCGAACATCGAAATGCGCATGACGAATTTCGATGATGATGTATTGTCTTCCATTCGTAATTTCAAAGGCGTTCAAAATGCCGAGGGCAGGCGCGTGAGCAACTATCGTGTCCGTCCTGAAGGCAGCGACCAGTGGACGACCATCGATTTGATCGCGGTGGAAGATTTCAGCAAGAATGAAGTTAATTTGCTTGTACCCATTTCCGGCAGGGTGGAGGCGGGCAAGGATGAGATCGTCCTGAACAAGAAAAACGTGGATAAAGTCCATGTTACGGTGGGTGAGTATCTTGTCTTTGAGCTGGCAGATGGGACGACGAAAAAATTGAAAGTGGTCGGTATCGTGCAGGATGCCAGCACCGGCGCGGATGATTTCCTCGCGCCGCCCTTCGCCTTTACAGTGATGGACACCCTTCAGACCCTGAAACAGCCGGAACTGTTCAACCGTGTTTACTTAACGGTTTCAGAGTCTCCCAATGACCTTGCTCACATCCGCACCATTGGGACCGACTTGAAGGATAAGCTTGAAAAGAATGGGAATACGGTCATCCGTACGCGCTATTCGGAACGCAACAAACATCCGATGACGGATACCATCAACGCTGTTTTGTATATTTTGATGGCATTGGGGGTGTTGATCGTGTTCCTATCCAGCTCGTTAATCGCGAATACGTTG
>JAEURI010000190.1 GCA_016789225.1 Anaerolineales bacterium | reverse complement strand
GTCGACGCCTCACAACTGGACCTTGAACTGTCTCGCCCTTCCAAGTCTGGTCATAACCTGTTTGCTTTCCCTGCCCAATCGAACTTCTCCTCCGTCAAGCATCCGCTCGAATGGATCGAGAAAGCCCACGCCCACGGCTGGGACGTGCTCCTCGACGCGGCTGCCTACGTCCCCACCAGCAAGCTGGACTTGAGCAAGGTCAAACCTGATTTTGTGCCCATCTCTTTCTATAAAATATTCGGCTATCCAACTGGGCTCGGTGCACTCATTGCAAGAAAATCTGCGTTGGCAAAACTTCATCGTCCCTGGTTCGCCGGTGGGACGATCACCGTCGCATCTGTGCAAGGCGATAAATATTATCTCGCGGAAGGCGCACCCGCCTTTGAAGATGGCACGCTCGATTACTTAAACATTCCCGCGCTTGAAATTGGACTCAAGCATATTGAATCCATTGGTTATGAAGTCATCGGCGAACGTGTCAAAACCCTCACAGGCTGGCTGTTGGAAAATCTCACCTCCATGAAGCACAGTACCGGCGAGCCGCTGGTTCGGCTGTTTGGACCCAACTCCACCGAAGGCAGAGGCGGAGCCGTCACGGTTAACTTCTACGACAAGAACGGCAAAGCCTTCGACCATCGCTTCGTCGAAAGCGAAGCCAATAAGGTCAATATCTCGCTGCGCACCGGCTGCTTCTGCAACCCCGGCGCGGGCGAAGTAGCGCTCGGCATCTCGCGCGTGGAATTGGATGTGTGCTTCACCCGCCCAGAACACGAAGACAGATTGTCCATTGACGATTTCCGCCTGTGCATCGACGGTAAATCCTCCGGCGCCGTGCGCATCTCGGTGGGACCATTCACGAATTTCAATGATGTGCAAGCCTTGCTGTCGTTTGCGAGAGGGTTGCTAAGTTAGGGTTGTCATGCTGAGCCGATAGGCGAAGCATCTCTACAACAATCTAAGAGATCCTCACCAGCACTGCATTCGCAGCGCGGTGCATGTGTCGGTCGCGAAGAGCACGCTCCCTCAGGATGACAAGAATAAAGAGGGTTTATGAAAAAGTATTATGTTTACATCATGGCAAGCAAATCACGTGTCATTTACACGGGTGTAACTAGCAATCTTGAGCGGCGTGTATATGAACACAAGAACAAACTCGTTAAAGGCTTTACCAGCAAATACAACGTTAACCAACTCGTCCATTACGAAGAAACAAATGATGTGAATGTTGCTATTGCGCGTGAAAAGCAGATCAAAGGCTGGTTGCGTTCGAAGAAGATTACATTAATTGAGTCGGCGAACCCTCAGTGGAAAGACCTAAGTTTAGACTGGTATATATCAACGAATGAAACAAATAAGATGTCATCCTGAGCCGATAGGCGAAGGATCTCTACGACAATCTAAGAGATCCTCACCAGCACTGCATCCGCAGCGCGGTGCATGTGTCGGTCGCGAAAAGCATGCTCCCTCAGGATGACATAATTATGCATGTTTGTCATGCTGAGCGACAGCGAAGCATCTCTACGCCCAGCCCAGAGACCCTTCGCTCCGCTCAGGGTGACACTTTTTAAAACCTCGCAGGTCTTCTTTATAAAAACATCCTATCCAATTGACAATATCCTGCCAGGAAATCTATAATATCCTGTAAGGATATCGGCAATATCCTGGCAGGATATTGGGAAAACATCGAAAAGTATTTACAAACAAGACAGGAGGAAACCTATGGCTTCACGAATTTCAGCGATCAACCACTACCGTCCACAAATCGAATATGGCGAGACCGCTGGCTGGCGGGAGCTTGCCGAGTTTCTGGAAGCCCGCTCCACACTGAGCAAGGCAGACATTATCGCCGTGCTGACGGGCTTGCAGGATGCTGTGCTTCACTTCAATCGTCTGGGGCGCGGAGTCAAGCTCGAAGGGCTGGGAACCTACCTTCCGAATATCAACTATCAGGGCGAGATCGATGCGGCGCATCGTCTGGATAGGGGATTAAAGCGTGAGCTGAATAACGGCTCCTTTAGTGGGAAGATCCGAAACAGAAAGAACATCGGCAAAACCGCAGAGGAAGTGCTTGCGATCTGGAATGCAGAGCATCCCGATGACCCTGTGCTATACTGAAAAAAAGAACCTTCAAAACTGACTCTAAATGTGTCATCCTGAGCGATAGCGAAGGATCTCTACGTCGATCTCAGAGATTCTTCGGTCGCGAAGAGCGTGCTCCCTCAGAATGACATAATAGAGAGGGTATATGAAAAAGTATTATGTTTACATCATGGCAAGTAAATCGCGTGTCCTCTATACAGGCGTGACCAACAACCTTGAACGGCGAGTCTATGAGCACAAGAACAAGCTTGTTGAAGGATTTACAAGTAAATACAATATCAACCAACTCGTCCATTACGAAGAAACAAATGATGTCCAAGTCGCTTTGGCGCGTGAAAAACAAATAAAAGGCTGGTTGCGTGCCAAAAAGATTGCCTTGATCGAGTCTGTAAACCCGCAATGGAAAGATTTGAGTTTGGAATGGTATGTAACACCGTCCTAACCCATTACATAGTGTGTCATGCTGAGCGATAGCGACACATGCGCCGCAGTGCGGTGAGCATCTCTACGCCCATCCTAGAGACCCTTCGCCTATCGGCTCAGGGTGACACAATGAAAGGAATGAACATGAACACCGAAAACATCCACCTCATGTACGAGTACAACTACTGGGCCAGTGGAAAAATCCTCGCTGCTGCTGCCAAAGTGACCGAGGAACAATTCCTTGCCCCGGCGGAATTTCCCTACGGTGGCTTGCGCGGGACATTATTTCACATCGTTGATGGAGAGCGTCTTTGGCGCGTCTTGTTTGAAACCAATACGGTCGTGGAAGAGTGGAAGGAGGAGGATTTCCCAACCTTCAAATCGCTGGAAGAAAAATTCCACCAGGAAGAAGATGCCCTGAGAGCATACCTGAACAGCCTGACTGATGAGGATTTGGAAGGTCACCTGCGCTATACAGTGGAGGGCGGGATTCAACGCGACCGCATCTTATGGCATTGCCTTTATCACGTCGTCAATCACGGTTCACAACATCGCAGTGAGGCCGCCGCCATCCTGACCAGTTTCAACGCCTCTCCCGGCGACCTGGATTTCACCGTCTTTTTGAATGAACTGGGCAAACGAAATGGCTGAGCAATCCACGCGTCCCGTTCGATACGTCGTCATTCACAAGCCTGGCCCCAAATGGCAAACCGGTGTGGACTATCGCCAACAAGAAGGCGTCGGTGAGCATGTGCAGCATTATTTGAAACTTCACCAACAGGGCAAGCTCCAACTTGGCGGCCCCTTTCTTCTGCCCGACCTGGGCGGTATGATGATCACAACCAAAGATGTCACCTACGAAGAGATCGAAGCCTTTGCCGCGGCAGACCCTGCAGTAACATTCGGCCTGCTCATTTACGAGATCCGCCCGTGGATGACAGCCATGGAGCATGAAGGATGAACGGACAAACCCGCTCGACTATCAAACCCGGCATGACCGTGCTGATCGTCCTTAAGCAAGACCAGCGTACAGGAAAATTAACCCAGGGGGTTGTCAAAGACATCCTTACAAAATCTCCCAATCATCCGCACGGCATCAAAGTCCGATTGATGGACGGGCAAGTGGGGCGCGTCAAAGAGATCGTGCAGACCAGCTCATAAAACCGTAAGGTAAATCTTTGCAGGGTCATGGCATCCAATAAAGCATGACCACACCCAAACTCAACTACGACCAGATCGCAACTCAATACAACCAACGCTATCCCGCCTCCCAAACCTGGGAGCGCGGGCAGACCCTGCTCGAACTTGCCAAACAAATCAAAGCTCAAACCATTTTGGAAGTGGGCAGCGGCACCGGCTTTTGGTTGAACCTGCTCAGCCAGACCGGAGGAAGCTTATTCGGTTTGGATTACTCAATGGGCATGTTGCAACAATCCAAGAGACAGCCCGCGCCTCTTTCCCTGACCCGGGGCCTGGGCACCCAACTCCCATACTCTTCCTCCGCCTTTGACCTTCTCTATTGCGTGGATGCCATCCATCACTTCGGCGATCATCGCGCATTCATCGCCGAAGCATCCCGCCTGCTCAAACCAGGCGGAGCGCTCGCGATCATCGGACACGACCCGCACGAAGGCGGCTCCAACTGGTACATCTACGATTACTTCGATACCGTCTACGATACCGACTTGCGGCGTTACCCCGCGGGCAGTTCGATCCTGCAATGGATGGAGCAGGAGGGATTTCACAACATCTCTTCTCAAACCGCGGAGCATATCCGCAATATTCACGTCGGCGATGCGGTGCTGAAAGACCCGTTCCTCAAACACAACGCCACCTCGCAATTGGCGTTACTAAGCGAGGAAACCTACCAGGCGGGCATGCAGCGCATCCGCCAGGCGCTCGCCGATGCAAAGGAGAAGGCAGCGCGCATCGTCTTCCGCTCTGAAATCCCCGTGAAGATGTTTCTTGGCTACAAACCTTTTTGATGAACGTTGGCAGGGTTAGGAACTCTATGCTCAGAGCCGCCCTCCCCGGCGCGGGGAGTACTCAAGGAAAACTACCGATACTTTTGCGCTACACCCGTAGGTGAAGAAAAAGCTGCAGCGTGGATAAGGTTGCATATGGCCGTCAGGCAAAGGGGAGGGGTGAAGCGAAACCGTCTCGATTGGGGCGGTTTTTTCTTTGCGTGCTATACTCGCCTTTATTGAATCCATCGAGGATAATTCCATGAAGAAAATATTATCTGCGCTCATCGTTCTGATTTTACTTTCCGCCTGCGGATCGCCCGCCTCAACCTCGCCGACAGCTGACCTGCCGGAGTTGGTTCCGCCCTCGCCTGCGCCTGTCGATGCTGCCGATGCCAGCCAGCCGACGTTGGCTGTGGTCGCTACTGAAGAGGTGATCGAAGCTGCCACGCCCGTTTGCATTGCCTCCGAGCCTGCCCAGGAGGATATTGACCGGGCGTTATCTTTCACGGGCATGATGTTCGGAACCAACGAATGGGAGAGAAGCTATACCGTGACGGATGACAGTGTTGCCGTAACCTGGTATAGCGAGCTGCTTTACTCGGTGGTATTTCTTGAAGCGTTGATCTTCCCATGCAGTTACGAGGAACCCGACCTGGATGCCTTCTTCAGCGCGGAGAACTGGCAGATCGTCTTTGGGAATTATCAAAGTTACAGCCCGGTTGGAGAGTGCCGCAATGACAGCGGCCTGCGTCTTTATAAATTTACCGCCGTTGACCAGGGCATCGATTATGACATCCGTTACTGGACGGTGAACGATACCGATACGCGTGTGCTTACGTTTATGATCGTGTTACCAACCGTCTCGGAAGCCTTGATGGATGATTACGCCTACAAGCTCTTCCCGCAGTTTTCGGATTGTCCGTAAAGCCGGACCCTAAAGGTCTTTAAGACCTTTAGGGTCTGTTTAATTTCAAAGGAACCTTCATGACCTCCCGTTATGATATTTTGTTTCAACCCATCCAGATCGGCCCCGTCACCGCGCCGAATCGTTTCTATCAGGTGCCGCATTGCAACGGCTTTGGCTGGCGAATGCCCAAAGGCATGGCCGCCATGCGCGGCATGAAAGCGGAAGGCGGCTGGGGCGTGGTCTGCACCGAGGAGACAGAAATTCACCACACCAGTGACCTCTCGCCCTACTTTGAAGGCCGTATCTGGAGCGATGACGATATTTCCACCTGGCAGTTGATGACCGAAGCCGTACACAAACACGGCGCATTGGCAGGCATCGAGTTGACCTACAACAGTCATGATGCTTCCAATTTATATTCACGCGCCTCGGCCTTCGGTCCGCGTTCAATGGGTGTCACTGGCGGGGGCGGGTATGAGCCCGGCCAGACCCGCGCCGCCTCGAAAGAGGATTTGAAACAAGTCCGCAAATGGCATCGGGCCGCGGCCATCCGTGCCAAGAAGGCGGGCTTCGATATTGTCTATTGTTATGTGGCGCATGGCATGACCCTGGCCTTTCATCTATTATCCAAAGACAATGACCGTGCTGATGAATACGGCGGCTCGCTTGAAAACCGCACACGCTTCATGCGCGAACTGATCGAAGACACAAAGGACGCTGTGGGCGATACATGCGCCGTGGCCGTGCGCTTTGCGGTGGATGAACTGCTCGGCGTGGACGGGATGCAACACGACGGCGAAGCAAGAGACATTGTAAGTATGCTGGCCGAACTGCCCGACCTATGGGACGTGAACATCAGCGCATGGAATAACGATTCCATCACCTCGCGCTTTGGAAAAGAAGGACATCAGGAAAAATATATTTCCTTCGTCAAAGGACTCACCACCAAGCCGGTCGTTGGCGTGGGACGATACACCTCACCGGATAGCATGGTCTCTGCCATCGAGCGCGGGGTCATGGATCTCATCGGCGCGGCCCGCCCTTCGATTGCCGACCCCTTCCTGCCAACGAAGGTCAAAGAAGGCAGGCATGAAGACATCCGCGAGTGCATCGGGTGTAATATCTGTGTCACAGGCGATACTCGTTTCGTTCCCATTCGCTGCACGCAAAACCCGACCATGGGCGAAGAGTGGCGGCGTGACTGGCATCCAGAGATCATCGCGCCGAAAAAGAAGGACGATGATGTCCTCATCGTCGGTGCAGGCCCGGCCGGGTTGGAGGCAGCCCGAGCGTTGGGTCAGCGCGGGTACAAGATCATCCTCACCGACGCGAAGCGCGAGGCGGGCGGCCGCGTCTTGCTTGAGTCGCAACTGCCCAATCTCATCGAATGGCGGCGCGTCATCGATTGGCGTCTCACCCAGATCAACAAGCTCGAAAATGTTTTCTTTTATCCCTCCAGCAAAATGACCGCGCAGGATGTCCTCGAATCCGGCGAACCGAACGTCATCATCGCCACCGGCTCGGCATGGCGGCGCGACGGAGTGGGGCGTCAGCTTTCCCGTCCGGTGCCGGGTGAAGCAAAGATATTTACGCCGGATGACCTTATGGAATCCAACAGCTTGCTGTTGGATATCCGGGAGCTAGCTCCCGGATTCCAAATTGTCATCTACGACGACGACCATTACTACATGGGCGGTGTGCTGGCAGAACTGCTCGCCACGAATGGATGCCATGTCACTCTCGTCACGCCAGCGCCTACGATCTCCGCATGGACGGAATACACCCTGGAACGGGATCGCATCTACAAACGGCTTCTGGATTTGAACGTGACTCTGCTCCCATTCCATGCTCTCGCCTCGCTCTCGCCGACGGCTGTTACAGTTTCCCATACCATCACCAACGCTGAAACCGTTCTCCCTTGCCAAGCCGTTGTCATGGTCACAGAGCGCATCCCGAACGACAGCCTATATCACGAACTCAAACCCGCTCTTGCAGATGGACGACTAAAATCCTTGCGTCTGATCGGCGATGCCGAAGCACCAAACATCATTGCCCAGGCGGTCTTTAGCGGTCACCTCGCCGCAAGAGAATTCGGCGAAGTCATCGACCCGGATGTGACACCCTTCAAGGTGGAGCGGGTTAAAACAGACAATTGAACATGCCCTACGATTTTATAAATTGGGAGCTTCCATGAACGCTGTTGAATTCAAAAGGAATTTTCAGCCGTCTGTTTTACTGCCCAGCCTGACCGCCGGGTTGATCAATGCGGTCATTCTCATCAGCGTGGAAATTTCGCTGGCTGTTCTCATTTTCTCGGGAGACTTGAGCCCGTTCCTGCCGCGCGGCATCGGAATGATGTTGGTCGGTACGGTCATTGTCACCATCGTCATCGCGTTGACGTCCTCACTTGTAAATATGGTTGGCGTGCCGCAGGATACTCCCGCCGCGCTCATGGCGTTGATGTCTGCCGGGGTGGCGGCGACTCTCAAAGGTCAGGAGCCTGAGGCGGTCTATTCGACGGTGGTCGGCGCCATCATGCTGGGCTCCCTATTGACGGGCATCCTCTTTATCATTCTGGGTCGTTTCAAGTTAAGTGGGTTTGCTCGGTATGTGCCCTACCCGGTCGTCGGTGGCTTTTTAGCGGGGACGGGCTATCTGCTAGTTAAGGGCGCATTCGGTGTCATGGCAGATATTCCCCAAAAGCTAGCCAACATCCCAATGTTCTTTGCGCCTTCGGTCCTATGGAATTGGCTGCCAGGGATTTTGTTCGGGCTTGCCCTGTTGTTCATTCTGCGGCGCTTCAATCACTTCCTGATCACCCCCGGAGCTGTTATTGCTGGGGCGGCATTGTTTTATCTTTATCTTGCAGTTTCAGGGATTTCCATTGAACAGGCTGGTGCGAACGGCTGGCTGTTGGGCCCCTTCCCTGAAGGCGGCTTGTTCCAATTCTTCACGCTTGAAAACCTTGGCATGGTTCAATGGAGTGCGATCTTCGGGAATGCCGAAACCTATGCCACCCTGTTTGGGCTTAGTGTCATATCGCTCCTGCTCAATGCCAGCGGATTGGAAGTGATATACAAACAGGATATCGACCTGAACCGCGAGCTCGTTTCAGCGGGCGGTGCAAATATTTTGGGCGGGCTGATCGGCTTCCCGGTCGGATATCAGACGCTGGGCTTCACGGCGCTGCCAAGTCGTTTCGGTGCAAAGAGCAGGCTGGTCGGAATTTCCACCGGGTTGTTCTGTGCGCTGGCATTGTTCCTGGGTGCTTCGTTCATCTCTTACTTCCCGCGATTTGTAATGGGTGGGATGTTGTTCTTTCTTGGCCTGTCCTTCCTGGCGGAATGGCTGGTGGATTCGTACAAGCTCCTGCCGCGCATGGATTATGTGCTGATCTGGGTCATGCTCATTATCATTGACCGCATCGGTTTCCTTGAAGCCATCGGCGCGGGGATTGTCATCTCTTCCCTGCTTTTTGTGGTCAGTTACGGCAATGTCAGTGTGATCAAGAATATGTTCTCCGGGGCCACCCTGCATAGCCGGGTGGAACGTTCCCAGCGTAATAAAAGCATCCTTTCGGAAAAGGGCAGGCAAATTCACATTTTGAGTTTGCAGGGTTTTATTTTCTTCGGTTCGATCCAGCGGGTGTTGGAAAACGTCCGTGCGCGCATGCTGGCAAAGGGCGCGGACGAAATGAAGTTCCTCGTGGTGGATTTCCGTCAGGTCAAACGGCTGGATTCTTCGGCTGTCTTTGGCGTGACCCGCCTCAAGCAATTGACCGAGTCAAGCGGCGTGACCATGATATGGTCAGACCTGGACGATGATGTTCTCAAGCAAATGAAGCGCGGCGATCTCCTTCAAGGCGAAAGCGATACATTTTCCATCCAACCCACACTCGACCATGCCCTGGAATGGTGCGAGAACAAGATCCTTGCCAGCGAAAAGGAAGAGGGTCGGGTGGATTTTGCCAAAAGCGTCCTGACCTACATGAAACGCTCCTTCCCGGGAATCCAGCGTGTGAAGGAATACATGGAGAGGGTGGAGATCCAAACCGGCGAGTATTTCATCAAGCAGGGTGACCCGTCCAACGATTTGTTCTTTATCGAGTCCGGTTTGGTGACGGTTGAGTTCGAAATGGCGAATGGCAATAAGATGCGTCTGCGCAGTGTAAAGAGCGGCGCAACCCTCGGCGAAGTGACGCTCTACCTTGGCGGGTTGCGCTCGGCTTCGGTCAAGGCGGAACAGCCCAGCACGGTCTATCGTCTATCTGCGAAGAATTTGAAGAGGATGCAAAAAGATGACCCGGCTCTGGCCGTGCTCTTGCATGAGTGGATCGCCCGAACCCTGGCGGAACGCCTCGCAGAAAACAACAGGCTGATCGAATTGTTCTTCGATTAATAAAATCATAAAAATTTCGCCGCCGAGTTCACAGAGATGATGAAGTTTTTCTTTGACTTCTCTGTGAACTCAGTGTTCTATGTGATAAAAGATTTTCCCAATTCTGCACGTTGGATCATAAAATACTCTTATGCCCTCAATCATCCTTGTTACCGGCGCGACAGGTTATATTGCCAGTTTGCTGATTCCAAAATTACTCGAACGGGGGTATCAAGTCCGCGCGCTGGCTCGCCAGCCCGAACGGCTCAAAGCACGGGCCTGGTTCAAGCAGGTGGAAATGGTACAGGGCGACGTGACCGACCCGGCCTCCCTTGCGCCTGCGTTGATGGGAATCCATGCGGCGTATTATCTGATCCATAACATGGCATCCGGGCATGGATATACCTCCATCGAATTGGAAGGGGCGCGCAATTTCGCATCCGCCGCAGAACAGGCGGGCGTCGAGCATATCATCTATCTCGGCGGGCTGGCAGACCCGGAACAGCATATCGCTCCGCACATGCGCTCACGCATTGAGACCGGGATGACTTTGCGTCAGGGACCTGTGCCCGTCACCGAGTTTCGCGCAGGGGTCATCGTTGGCTCGGGGAGCATCTCCTTTGAAATGATTCGCTTTATGACGGAGTTGTTCCCCATCGTCCCCGGCCCGGCGTGGTTGAAGAATAAATCCAACCCGATCGCCTCGCAAAATGTGGTCGATTATTTGCTCGCGGCATTGACCAACCCGAATGGACGCGGGCGTGTCTTCGAGATCGGTATGAAAGATACCTTCACCTATCAAGAGTTGATGAAGAGATATGCCGAACTTCGCGGGCATAAGCGCGTCTTTGTCTTGATCCCTTTTATTCCGATCTGGTTCATGGCATTCGGCATCGACCTGATGACGCCTGTTCAACGCAGGATCGCCTATGCGTTGGTGGGCGGCTTGTCCAGCGACAGCATAGTCTTGCATGATGAGGCGCGGGAGACTTTCCCTGAGGTAAGGCTGATGGAGTATGAACCAGCCGTCGCCGAGGCCATGAGGCGTTTGCATCCGTTGAAGATCGAGCGAGTGTGGGAGGACGGTTCGAGCGGAGTTAAATTCTTGAAGCACGAAGGTTTCTTCATCGAACATCGAGAGAAGCGAGTGGATGTAAACGAGGAAGCCATTGCGGCGACATTATCTGCACTCGGTTATGAACAGGCGGGGGAGGGACTATATCTTCAAAAGCTGCCTTCGAGATTCGGTGAGGCCTGGGTCGAATGGCGCGCATCGAATTCGAGGCTCGAACAGACGGCTTATTTTGCTCCGCGCGGCATGGGCGGGTTTTTATTCTGGTGGCTCTCGTTTCCGTTTCGTGCATTGAAACTTAAGACCCTGCTCGATGGCCTCGCAAAAAAAGCGGTGGTACAATGATTTTACATACGGTCAGCAAGCGGCGAAGTCCGGTGTAATCCCGGCGCTGTCGCGCAACTGTGAAGATAGTCAAGTAGTCGAATAGTCAGTTAGTCGAGTAGTCAAGACCACGCGACCAACAGACCATGCGGCCAACAGACTACCTAAGCCAGGTCGCCCGCTCTGATCGGTTCAACCACTTCTCGCGGAAAGGAGGTGGAGAACGGATCCCATCGGATTGCCTCTCCAACCTCCCCAGCCTAGGCTGGGGATTTTGATTCACATAACAAAAAGACCAGTCTGGTCTAAACCACTAGGAGAAAAAGATGTTACGTAAGACTTTGATTTTGACATTGCTTATCGTCATGCTTACAGCATGTGCCCCCGCGGCTCAAACCACGCTGGAAGTTGCTCCTGTTTCCCCTACAGAGGCGGCTTCGACGGAGGCTCCCGCCACTGAAGCTGCTGCAACCGAAGCGGCTGTTACCGAGCCCATGATCTTCACAGATGGACTTGGCCGTGAAGTGACCCTGGCTGCGCCTGCTCAACGCATCGTAACCCTCGCCCCATCCCTGACAGAGTTTGTCTTCGCTGTCGGCGCAGGCAGACAATTGGTTGGGCGCGACGAACTGGTGGATTTCCCCGCTGAAGCCTTGGAGGTCGCCAGTATTGGTTCTGCCTATGGCGACTTGAATACCGAAGTCATCCTCGCGCTTGAACCCGATCTGATTCTGGCGGCAGAGATCAACACTCCTGAACAGGTCAATGAATTGGAAGGTTTGGGGCTGACCGTTTATTATCTTTCCAACGTGCAGACCTATGAAGACCTGTACGAACAGGTGGCCCTCATTGGAAAGATGACCGGGCACGAAGAAGAAGCGGCCTCATTGGCTGAGTCGCTTGCGGCGCGGGTGGATGCGGTGAGTGCTGCCGTGGCGAATGTCACTGAAAAGCCGACCGTCTTTTACGAGATCGATGGCACGGATCCCTCCAAACCGTGGACGACAGGTCCCGGCACTTTCATGGATACGATGATCAGCCTGGCGGGCGGCGTGAATATCGGCGGTGTGTTGAATGACCCTTATGCACAGATCAGCGCGGAGGAGATTGTGGCGCAGGACCCGAACATCATCCTCCTTGGCGATACACTGTATGGCGTGACGATCGAGTCGGTCGGTGAGCGCACGGGCTGGGCAGACCTGACCGCTGTAAAAGAAGGCACGATATTTCCCTTCGACGATAACCTGGCCAGCCGCCCCGGTCCGCGCTTGGTGGATGGGTTGGAAGAGTTGGTGAAGATATTGCATCCTGAATTGGTGATGAATCCGTAATTTGTAGGGGTGACCCGTCCTGGCTTAACAAGCTCGCTTGTTTTCGCTGAGAGGGTCGCCCCTCCGTACATCTCCCATGCGCCGTTTTCCTTTTCTCTCCTCTCTCCTCTTTTTTCTGTTTGCCATCCTCTTAAGTCTGGCAATTGGATCTGTATTTCTACCGTTGGGTGAGATCCTGTCTGCGATTCGCGGACAGGGCACAGACCTGGCGCAGAATATCCTATGGAAGATTCGCCTGCCGCGCACGGTCTTGATCGCGTTAACAGGCATGGCGCTGGGCGGAAGTGGTGCAGCCTATCAGGGATTGTTCCGCAACCCACTGGCTGACCCGTTCCTGATCGGCATTGCTGCGGGCGCAGGCTTGGGCGCGGTGGTGACGATGTCTATGCAGTGGTCATACTCGTTCTGGGGTCTGATGGCAATTCCACTTTCGGCGTTCATCGGCGCACTGCTCACCGTCACATTCGTTTATTTTCTTGCGCGCATCGGGCAGACGACCCCGGTCACGAATTTGATCCTGGCTGGCGTGGCAGTTTCTTCTTTTGCCACATCGCTGATGTCGTTCCTGATGCTGCGCTCAGATGGGGAATTGCGCCGCGCCATGAGCTGGTTGATGGGCGGTTCGATCCAACTCGGCTGGATGTCTGTGCTGGCGATGCTGCCCTATCTCATCATCGGTCTGGGCACACTCATGCTCCACGGGCACGCCCTCAACCTGATGCAATTTGGCGATGAACAGGCACAGCAATTGGGACTGAACGTCAATCGCACCAAGCAGATCATCCTCGTCACATCTTCGCTGGCAACGGCGGCGGCGGTTTCGTTTGCAGGCATTATCGGTTTTGTGGGGCTGGTCGTGCCGCATATCATGCGTCTGTGGTTTGGTGGAGATTATCGCCGATTGATCCCGCTTTCGATCCTTGGCGGCGCGACAGCTTTATTGATCTCGGATGTTATTGCACGCGTGCTGCTTGCGCCGCAGGAGCTTCCCGTGGGTATTGTCACTGCATTGGCGGGTGCGCCGTTCTTTTTATGGATCATGCGCCGCACCAAAACACAAGGACTTTGGTAATGAACAAACAAAATAAAAAAGGATTGCTGATCGTTAACACAGGCGATGGCAAGGGTAAAAGCACGGCCGCCTTCGGCACGATCTTGCGTGCCTGGGGGCGCGGATTTCGCATCTGCGTGGTGCAATTCATTAAGGCAGAGACCGGTCAATGGGGTGAGATCAAAGCCGCGAAAAAGCTCGGCATTGAATGGATCACCACCGGTGATGGCTTCACGTGGACATCCAAAGATATGGATGAAACCATCGCACGCGCCCGTCACGGTTGGGAGATCGCCAAGGAAAAGATCGCCAGCGGCAATTACGATCTGATCGTGCTGGACGAATTCACCTACACTCTCGCCTACAACTGGCTCGACACAACCGAAGTGTTGGACTGGCTGCGCCTCCACCGCCCTTCGGAGCTGCATCTCATCATCACAGGCAGGTCTGCCCCTGAGGCCTTGATCGCCCAAGCCGACCTCGTGACAGAAATGGCACTCGTTAAACATCCCTACGAGCAGGGCATTGTGGCTCAGGCAGGGATTGAATTTTAGAATCGACCATAGACCATCGACGATGGTCTGCCGTCTATCGTCTTTCATCAAGGAGACAATGAAACTACCGACCATCCAACCTCTCGACCAAGCTGCAATGAACGCTGCACGCGAACGTCAGAACCAGCTCACCAAACCCGCAGGCAGTTTGGGTCGGCTGGAAGAACTGTCCATTCAACTGGCGGGGATTCAGCGCAAGGCATTGCCCAGCATCAAAGACAAAGCCGTGATCGTGATGGCGGGCGATCATGGCGTGACTGCCGAAGGCGTGAGCGCATATCCGCAAGAGGTGACGCCTCAAATGGTTTTGAACTTCCTCAACGGCGGCGCAGCCATCAACGTGCTGGCTCGTCATGCAGGCGCGCGAGTCGTGGTGGTGGATATGGGTATGGCTAGTAAGGGCGAGGTCACCTCGCCCCTGCTGATTCGGCGGAGAGTCGGTTCGGGGACGATGAACCTGGCCCAAGGTCCGGCCATGAGGCGTGAACAGGCGGAGGAAGCTGTTCAATATGGAATCGAAGTCGCGTTGGAAGAAATATCCAAAGGCGCAGACATCCTCGGTACCGGCGACATGGGCATTGGCAATACGACCCCATCGGCGGCGATTGCTTGTGCGTTGATGAAGGTATCGGCTGAAAAAATTGCCGGGCGCGGAACCGGCGTGGACGATGACGGACTTAAACGAAAAATTTCTGTCATTGAAAAAAGTCTGCAAGTCAATCAACCTGATGCGAATGATGGCATGGATGTGCTGTCGAAAGCGGGCGGATTTGAGATCGGCGGGCTGGCTGGTGTGATGCTGGGCGCGGCGTCTAGGCATGTGCCGGTGATGGTGGATGGATTCATTTCAACGGCGGCGGCCATGATCGCGGTGACTCTCGCGCCGCAGTGCAAAGATTATCTGATTGCGGCGCATCGTTCGAAGGAAAACGGTCACGCGCTCATGCTTGAATGGCTTGGCATGAAACCCTTACTCGATCTTGACCTCCGTCTCGGAGAAGGCACCGGCGCTGCGCTTGGCATGTCGATGGCAGAAGCCGCGTGTAAAATATTAAGCGAAATGGCAACGTTCGGTGAAGCGGGCGTTAGCCAGGTAGTTGAGTAGTCGAATGGTCATGAGCCACTCTCTCCAATGATCTCCATCATCGCCGCCTTCCAATTTCTCACCATTTTCCCGACGGTCATCAAGCGCATGTTCACCTCGCAAGAGATGGGACGTGCCGTGGGTTGGTTTCCGCTTGTAGGTGTTGTATTGGGCTTTGCACTTTACGCCGTGAACTACGCCGCGAATTTACTTTTCCCACAAACCGTCTCCGCCGCGCTGACCCTCTTCGCATGGATCGCCTTCACACGCTTCTTCCACCTTGACGGTTTCATGGACACGCTCGACGGCTTGTTCGGCGGCTGGACACCTGAACGTCGCCTCGAGATCATGAAGGATTCGCGCATGGGCGCATTCGGGACGATTGGCGGCATCCTTGTATTGCTGACGAAATACGCGGCTCTTTCTTCGACGTTGAGCCTGTTCCCGTCCATTATGCTTGCCACCACACTGGGACGTTGGGCATCTCCACTGGTGATCTATGCCTTCCCGTATGCCCGTGAAGATGGTCTCGGCATCGAGATGAAACGCAGCGTGACCATTCGAGAGATTATCATCGCCACATTGGTTACAGGCATCACGTCATGGCTGGTCTCCGGTTGGCTGGGATTCATCTTCATGCTTGGTGCAGCACTCATCGCCTTCCTCACTGCCGCTTACACCATGCGTCTCATCCCCGGCCTCACTGGCGACATCTACGGCACAGTCACCACCTTGGTTGAAATGCTAACCCTCGTCGCTTTCACCGCCACCCTCCCCTGACATCTGGAACTTGACCCTTGAAACTCTATCTCACTC
>JAEURI010000176.1 GCA_016789225.1 Anaerolineales bacterium | reverse complement strand
CAGCCGCTTGAAGTCCGAGAATCAAAACTGGAAATTCGAGACTTAAGACTGCAATCTTCGCTGTCAAACCTGCAACCTTCCTCGCTCATTTGGGCCGAAGGGCCAGACCGGGCTGTCGGAGTCTCCCGCCGTGACCTGCATCAGGCTGCCGAGTTTACGATCTACACTACACCACCCTCCCCCGCCGAACTCCGCAAAGCCTTGGAAATCGTCCAACCGAAAATAGTGTATGTCTTCGGCATCTCACCCGCCGAACAAAAGCCGGATGAATTCCTCACCTACCTGGCGGGCTTGTGTAAATTCGTCTTAAACCAACGCCATGGAAAAACAACCATCTCTGAACTAGCCGCCGCATCCGCCGCGCGGGAAAGCACGATCCAGATCGGGCTGCAATGGTTGGCGGCGAGCGGTCAACTCACCGTGAACATCGAAGAGGATGAAGTTACCTTATCAAAAGAAATGCAAGAAAAGAATCCCTACTTGCAGGCGGAGCTATTCATCGCCCTGCGCGGAATGTTGAACGAAACATCCGCGTATCGAAGATACTTTCATACTGTGGAAGATCTGGATAAACTGAACAAGAACTAGTTGGTGCTAGCTCAATCAAGAAATTGACTGCGCCGACTGACCAACCCCTTTGCCCATCCTAGAGCAATCGAGAGATCAAAGTCCTATTGCTTGCAGCGCACTGCGTTTATGGCAAATCCTTGCGTTCCATGATGACAGCCATGTAAAACTAAGTTATGTTGACATTTGGCGAAGCTAAAGCATCAGCCAGTACCCGATGTCAGGCGAATCCCATTTATTAAATTGCGCAATGGTCTCTCTATATAAATATAGGTAATAGAAGATACCAAGGTCAAAATCAACAGATAAGAATAGAACGTTAAATCTGGATTTGTGATTCCGATCACGGCCAATATTTTTTTACTCAATACAAATGTTGGTGCCTGCAGGATGTAGATTCCATAGCTGATCTCTCCAAGAAAGACAAAAGGTCGCTGTGAAAAAATTGTCGATATAATTCCATTATCAGAACTTATCAAAACGATCAATGGAACAAATACTATGGCCATAAACCCATTGTGTACATTTAAACCAATTGGAAAATATAGAAGGGCCAGCAAGATAATGCCAACCAGAAATATTAGAATTTCATTCTTACGAGTCTGCTGGCTTAAGTACTTTAGGAAAAACAGACCAGTGACGTTACCAGTAACAAACTCGTTTAAATGCATCAATGGATGATAGAAAATAAGGTCATGACTTGGCGATGGATAGCCTTTGTAAAACGCAGAAAACAACAACCGATACATGATCAACTGGCTAACTAGAAATAGCAACAAGGTAATAACGAGGACCGTATAAATGGAAACCTTCCTGTAGAAGGATAAAAGAAAAGGAAACAAACCATAGAAGAGAATTTCAGCAGAGAGTGACCATCCGGGTGAATTCACTGACAATGCTTTGCCAGGTAACCATGCTTGAACCATGAATATGTTCAGAAGAAGGCCGTAAAAGTCGAAGGATAACAGCTTTAACAATATTGCCAGATGACATAATAATAAAGCTATGAAATAAAGCGGATAGATTCTAGCAAATCTACTTTGGTAGTATTCAATTGGCCTAACATGTCCTTTTTTTGAATACACCAGTACCATTATGAAGCCTGAAAGAATAAAAAAATAGCTAACACCAATATCTGCATTTTGAAACATCTTCTTAAGTAGCTCTGAATTAAATGGAGTAACTTCTCCTCCAAAATGAAAGATTACTATGGTAATAGCCGCAATAAACCTCGTAAACGTTATCTGTTCTATTCTGATATCTTGCATGTACTCCTCACTTAATCTCGATTCTACCCAATGGTTTCGGTTCGTGGAATGTCGATGTTTAGAATATGTTGTCAGCGTATCCTGAAAGATGATTGCATTGCCGAGATTGATCTCAAACGAAGTGAGAGCGAAGAAAGAGTGTAGCATGAAAAAAGAACAGAATACAAGGAGAATAACAAAGTCTTTTTAAGGCTATAAGAGGCCATAAGTATATATATTTTTCCTCGGCCAATCTTCGCGAATTTGATCTATTTACAGAATCGTATATAAATGTGTCAACATATTCGGTTCGCAAATTTTGCATGCGGCACAGATAATAACGTGCTATCATCAAAGCAGTCTTGCAGAAAAATTCAACAATAACTCATTTCCAATCATGAATGACAAAATACCACAAAATTTTCTTGACCTTGCGAACCATCCGCGCGTCGCGGCGTTAACCACCCTCATGCCCGATGGCTCCCCGCAGACCACCCCCGTCTGGTGCGACTACGACGGAACCTACATGCGCATCAACACCATGCGCGGCTTCCGCAAAGAGAAGAACATGCGCGCCAATCCCAAAGTCACCTTGCTGTGCTACGACCCGCGCGAACCACTGCGCTCCATCGAAATCCGCGGCGAGATCGCAGAAATGACCGAAGACGGCGCCATGGAACACCTCGATCATCTCACCCTGCTTTACACTGGCAAAGCGCCCTACTTCGGCGAATGCGTCCCTGCCGAACTCAGGGAAAAGGAAACGCCCGTCTTGTGCCGAATCCGCCCGCTGCATGTGGTGACGTTGGATGCGAGAAAAAAGGAGGCTGTGCCATGACGATAGAAATCCCCGCCTCCCATCTTGACCTGTTAACTGCTCCCATCCATGGAGTCTTGACCACGCTGATGCCAGACGGTCAGCCGCAATCCAGCCTCGTATGGTGTGACTACGACGGCGAGTGCGCCCGCATCAACACCTCGCTCGAACGGCAAAAGGGAGAGAACATGAGCAAGAATCCCAAAGTGTCTCTGCTCATCGTCGACCCGGAAAACACCGCGCGTTTCATTCAAATTCGCGGCGAGGTGGAACTTGTATATGAAGGCGCACTCCCCCATCTTGACGAAATCACCCGCCAATATACGAAGCATCCGCAGTATTATGGCTATGTATTCCCGCTCGAAAAACGGGAAAGAGAAACACGGGTGATCTGCCGCATCCATGCGCTGAAAATCACGCTGAACGCGATCCATAGTTGATAGACATGTCACCCTGAGTGAAACGAAGGGTCTCTGAGATCATCGTAGAGATACTTCGCCCCGCTCAGCATGACACCCTAAAGAGAATCCATGAATCCTGAAATCATCTCGTGGCTGTTGGAAGGCGACCCGTCGATTCGGTGGCAGGTCAGGCGCGATTTGTTGAACCAGCCCCAAGTCAAGGTGGAGGCGGAGCGCAAGAAGGTTGCAAAGGAAGGTTGGGGCAAACGTCTGCTCGACGTGCAGGATTCCGATGGGCGCTGGGGCGGCGGGATGTATGGCCCCAAATTCATCTCCACCACCTACACCATGCTGACCTTGCGATTGCTGGGTCTGCCGTCGAATAACCCGCAGGCAAAGCGGGCCTGCAAGCTCTTTCTCGATGAAGGCTTTTACACCGATGGCGGCATCAACTTCTTTTCGTATGCATGGACGTACAGCGAGACTTGCGTCACCAGCATGATCCTCTCGCTGCTGGCCTATTTCCGCTACCCCGACGAACGCCTTCATGCTGTCGCCTCTTTTGTGGTCGGTCAGCAAATGCCCGACGGCGGCTGGAACTGCGAATCGCCCAAAGGCGCGACGCACTCATCCTTTCACACCACCATCTCGGCACTGGAGGGATTGTACGAATACGAGTGCATGTTCCCTGAAACAAAAAAGACAATTGGCAAAGTCCGCGCGCGTGGACATGAATTCCTGCTCGTGCATCGCCTGTATAAATCGCATCGCACCGGGGAGGTCTTCGACCAAAAAATGACCGCCATGCCCTTCCCTCCCCGCTGGAAATACGACTTTATCCGCGCGCTGGATTATTTCCAAGCCTGCGATGCAAAGAAAGACGAAAGAATGGAAGATGCCATTGAGTTGTTGAAAAGCAAGGAAAAGAAAGATGGCCGCTGGGTGATGAATACCGGGATGACCGGCAGAAAGTTCTTCGATCTGGAGAAGGCGGGTCAACCGAGTAGATGGAATACGCTCAGGGCAATGCGGGTGTTGAGGTGGTGGGATGGGTAAAAGACCATCCACGAATAAAAACAACGAATACTCGAATACGGTCTCATCCATTCGTTTATTCGTGCCCCCCATTCATGGACGGTCATTCAAGCCTCATAATCCATAAAATCATCCACCCCAAATAAATCTTCATAACGAGTCAACAGCACCCGGGTCTTGTGTAATAATTCTTCGTCAAGCGCATTGTGAACTTCCCCATTCGATTCGAGTTCTTCCTTATGAGCGATTAACCGCTCGCGAAAACTGATCGCGGAGGATTCCGGCAAGAGCGGTTCAATTTCGCGGATCAGGTCAAGCGTGTCCTGGATGATGGATAAGCCTTCGGGCAGCGAAATGTCATCGGCGAGCAATTGCTTTAGCACTTTGCACTTGTATTTTCGACAACTGCTCGGATAACTCGGTGAGGCATAGACCGTGCAAACTCCATTCCACATGGCACAAGGCTGGGTAAATCCACGCTGACGCGGGTCGTCACGGATAACGT
>JAEURI010000123.1 GCA_016789225.1 Anaerolineales bacterium | reverse complement strand
GATCGCGCTGGATTATGCGTTTTTGCTGGACCGGTTGGGGATGGTCAATTCTTCGCAGGGGAATTGAAAATCAAACTAAAACGTCCTATAATTTCCTCAACCATTGATCCCGTTTATCGGTAAAGGAGAGACTATGCAACGTTATTTGATCGAATCCCCGCATACGGCTGAAAATTGCGACCAGGCGATCCGCGACCTACATGCCGCTGGATACCTGCATCACTTTGAATGGGGCTGCAAAGATAACGATCACACCGGCTGGGCGATTGTGGAGGCGGAAAGCGCGGAGCACGCCAGACAGATCGTCCCCTGGTATTTGCGCGAAAAGGCAAGGATCGTGCGGCTGGTCAAGTTCGGGCCGGCGGATAAAACGCATCACAAAAATGGATAACAAAAAACTCCCGAAGCCAACCGACTTCGGGAGTTTTACTTTATCGCTTAGGCAGGCTGCCCTGCTTTTGCAACGGCATCTTCGAGCATCTTGGTGGTCAACGACTTGGGGCGTTCGATGGGCATGCCAAGGGCACGCATCCAAATGTAATTGGCGGTCACGCCGAGGGCACGGCCGACACCAAACAACACGGTGTAGAAGTCAAAATCGCGTACCCCATAGTAATGCTGAAGCGTACCGCTGATGGCATCGACGTTCGGGGCGGGGTTCTTGGCTTTGCCCTGTTCCTTCAACACGGCAGGGACGACGTCAAAGACCATGTCGGCGAGGCGTACCAGTTCATCATCCGGGAAGCGCTTCTTGGCGAAATCCATCTGCGCGGTGAAGCGTGGGTCGGGGACGCGCAACACGGCATGTCCATAACCGGGGATGACATGCCCGCTATTGAGCGTATCCCACGAGAATTTATACAGTTCGTCACGGGTGGGAACGCCGCCGAATTTCTCCTTGACTTCGATCAACCAGCCCAGGCATTCCTGGTTGGCGAGACCATGCAGAGGTCCAGCCAGACCGTTGAGAGAAGCGGAGAAGGAAAGGTACGGGTCGGAAAGCGCAGAACCAACCAGATGCATGGTGTGAGCCGAGACATTCCCAGACTCATGATCGCTGTGCAGGATGAAATACAGGCGGGCAAGTTCGGCATATCCCTTCTTGTCCGAAACCTTCATCATGCGCGAGAAGTTCATGCCATAATCCTGCTTGGGGTTGTATTTCGGCTTGCCGGTCTCGCCGAAGTATTTCATGCGATAGATATAGGCCGCAATGATGGGAAGTTTTGCCGTCAGGTCGAGGCTGTCTTCGAGGGCGGCTTCCCAGTAGACATCCTTCTTCATGCTGTGATACTTAGAAGCAAAGACCGAGCCGTTCTGAAGAGCCAGCACGGCCTGCGAGAAGAGTGTCATCGGGTGAGTCTCTTTCGGCATGGTCTTGAGCATCTTAAAGACGTACTCGGGAACTGTGGAGCGCTTGGCCCATTCAGCTTCCACTTCGAGAGCCTGTTCCTTGGTGGGTACCTCACCGATGAGCAGCAGATAGAACAAGCCGCCCACCAATGGCATCTTTCCGCCTTTTGCCTTGGGCAATGCCTTGAACAATTCGGGGATGGTCATACCGCGGAAGAGAATTCCGTGAGCCGGGTCTACGAAAGAGACGTCGGTGAGCAGGGATTTGATGTCGCGCATCCCGCCGATGACCTGGCCGACAGTGACGTGATCCACGATTACTTCGCCGTGTTCCTTCGCCAGGGACTTAATGCGTTCACGCCACGCGGGCAATTGGGCAGACATTTTCTCGTGCAGAATCATGAGAGACTCCTTTATATTTTCATAACAAAGGTCGAAGTGGCCTTCGACCTTTGACTTTGAACGATTTACAAACTCACCACGCTCTTGAGCGCTTCGTGTGATTCCTTGACGGAAGCAGCCGATTTCTCGAACATGGCCTTCTCGTCGGCATCGAACTTGTATTCGATGATGCGTTCCATGCCGCCTGCGCCAAGCATGACCGGCACACCGAAGTACATATCACTCAACCCGTATTCGCCTTGCATCAACGTAGCGCAAGGCACGATCAACTTCTTGTCTTTCAGGATCGCTTCCGCCATCTGCACACAGGCAAGCGACGGCGCGTAATACGCAGAACCGGTCTTGAGCAAGTTGACGATCTCGCCGCCGCCCTTGCGGGTGCGGTTAACAATGGCTTCGAGCTTGTCGGCGGGGAAATATTCCTTCAACGGGATGCCCGCAATATTGGAGTGACGGGTCAACGGAACCATTTCATCACCGTGGCCGCCGAGCACATAGCACTGCACGTTTTCAACGGAAACGTTGGCTTCCATCGCGACGAAGGCGCGCATACGGGCTGAGTCCAGAATGCCCGCCTGGCCGATGACACGCTCGCGCGGCAGACCGGTCAGCTTGTGGGTCAGGTACGCCATCGTATCCAGCGGGTTGGTCAGCACAATGAAGATCGCGTTTGGCGAGTGTTTCAGGGTCTCGGTGGCGGCCTTGCCGACGATCTCGGCATTGGTCTTTAGCAGGTCTTCGCGGCTCATACCGGGTTTGCGGGCGATGCCTGCGGTGATAATGATGATGTCTGAATTTTTGGTGTCTTCAAAACTATTCGTCCCCACCACATGAGTGTCCTTACCGATAATGGGCATCGCTTCGAGCATATCGAGGCTCTTACCCTGCGGCATTCCCTCCACCACATCCAACAACACAACATCTGCAAGTTCGCGTTCGGCGATCCAGTGCGCGGCGGTGGCGCCGGTATTGCCCGCACCGATGATTGAGATTTTCTTCATTGTTCCTCCAATGGAATCGGCGAAAAAAGCCGTATTTTTCACTAATTTTATCCGAAAGTGACGCAGACCAAAAGTACAAAATGTCACATTTTTGGTCAAAAAAAGAGACTCGCCTCTGTGGGCGAGTCTGTAGGTGGAAAACTGTCAGGTTGGATTCTGCGCCTCGGACGGGATCAACCTCCTCGTAGTGGGAGGCGAGGAACTTCATCCGCCTCTTTCTTAACTGTGAACTGCTTCCTGCGCTTCGAGGTATCTCGTTGCCTGAATGGCTGCCGCCGCGCCCATACCTGCCGAGGTGACCACCTGCCGGAAGTGCGGGTCAGCCGCCTCGCCTGCCGCGTAGACGCCAGGGACGCTGGTTTCCATTTTGTCGTTAACCTTGATGTAGCCGAGGTCGCTCATTTCGAGCTTGCCCTGGAACATCTGCGTGTTGGGCGTGTGACCGATGAAGATGAATAAACCGTCTGTGTCGAAGGTGCTTTCTTCATTAGTGGCGACGTTCTTGAGTTTGAGAGTGGTGAGTTTATCGCTGCCAACGATCTCAGTGACGACCGTGTTGGTGATGAAATTCATTTTGGGGTGATCTTTGGCGCGCTTTTGGAGAATTGGGCTTGCGCGGAATTCATCACGGCGGTGAATGAGCGTAACCGAGGAAGCGTAGCGAGTGATGAAGAGCGCTTCTTCAAAGGCGCTGTCGCCGCCGCCCACGATGGCGACTTTTTTATCTTTGAAGAACCAGCCGTCACAGGTGGCACAATAGGAAACGCCGCGGCCGGTCAGTTCCACTTCGCCGGGGACGTTCAGATGCACCGGGCTTGCGCCTGTCGTAATGATCACAGATTCAGCAAAGTAGTCGCCGCTGTCGGCGGTCACTTTGTAGGGATGCTGAGAGAAGTCCACTTCGTGCGCCATGTCAAATTCGACCTGCGCGCCAAAATGCTCTGCTTGTTTCTGGAAGAGTTCGCCCAATTGGGCTCCACCCACGCCCTCGGGAAAGCCGGGGTAATTTTCGATGGTATGCGTAAGTGCGGCCTGCCCGCCCAACTGCATGCCGGTGAGGACGACAGGAGCAAGTTCGGCGCGCGCAGCATACAAAGCCGCCGAGAGGCCCGCTGGTCCCGCACCCAATACCAAAACTTTTATGTGTCTATCGTTATCTGTCATGTACTTCCTGCCAAATTTGATTTCACAGCCATCGTCAAGACGATGATTTGCCTGTTTTTATTACTGTTTGCATTGTATCAGATGCTTACAAAGCCGAAAAGTTGCCAGACAATTTATCAGCGTTTTGTAAGATTTTACAGGGCGGGTCCGAAGTCTTTGCATTAATATGCCCGCTCTCCATTAGGCGTATAGTAGAGATGAAAGGAATGTGTGCCATGAAACTCTCAAAAGGCTTGAAGATCGCGGCGCTGGCCCTGATGGCGTTGGCAGGCGCTTTTTTTATGTTCATGGGTGTTGGCGAAATGCTTAGCGGTGACTTGAGCGGGATGATCCATCTGCCGCCAGTGGCCCTGATCATTTTGATGATGTGGTTCGGCTGGAAGAAGCCCCTGGCGGGCGGCTTGAGCATGCTCGTGCTGGGTGGGTTAATTTCCACTTATTTCTACATCATCATGCGCGCGGAATCCAAACTGATAGGTGTATTTCTCATGGGCGGACCGTTCCTATTGTTTGGCCTGTTGTTCATCGCCTCTGCCATGCTGGAAGATCAGAATCGGATGCGGCACATCTAACAAACCTCCAATACAACCTCCACAGTCTCCACAATCTCTGACGGGCTTGCCCACAATTTCTCCATAATAGATTGCTAAAGTAAGGGACATAGCCAATGCCACCCATGAGGAGATATGTAGGATGACAACCCATGCCGAGACACATTCAGCACGCCTGACGTATGCAAGAGTCGCCGGATTCGCCTTCATTTTCTACATTGCAGCCGGTATCTTCAGCATGTCGCTGCCCGATGGGTCGCCGATAGTAGACGCGTTTGGACTGCTTCTGAATCTATCCGCCCTCGTGCTCGGAGTGACGCTTTACATGCTCACTCGCGAACACGGACCCGCCCTGGCCTTGCTGGCGCTGGCCTGTCGCGCCTTAGAGGCCGTCCATGAACAGAGTCCGATCTTTTTCTCCATTGGCAGTTTGCTCTTCTGCTGGCTGCTCCTGCGTGGGCGGATGATTCCAATTACGCTGGCCTGGCTGGGCGTGGCCGCCTCGGCATTGTTGATCGTGATTCTGCCCCTGCAACTCGCGGAAGTCATACCTGGCGCAGGTTGGGCATCATCCGCTACATGGATGATTTGGATGCCAATGCTGGTATTCGAACTGGCGCTCGCGCTGTGGTTGCTCGTCAAGGGAGTAGCCGCTCCGCAGATCATCGCAGTCTAAAGCGTATTACTGCTGTATCAACCAGAATAATTCAAAGGAGATTGAGAATGAATCGCAAGGATTTCATCATCGAAGCAGACGAACTGCTGAAGAAAATCGGAGATAAAAATTTCCGCATCTATGACGCCACCATTACAGATGATGTCTACCTGCAAGGTCACATCCCAGCACGGTGTATTTCGACCACGAACGATTTTCAGATCCCAATGGCCGCTACGAATATACGATCTCGCCCGAAGCGCTGCTGGTCGAGCAGATCGGCAATGCCGGTATCTCGAACGATTCAGAAGTGATTTTTTATGCCTGCGGAATACTCCCTTATGCCATCCGCGCCTGGTGGGTGCTGCACTATGTGGGGCATAACAATGTCGGGGTGTATGATGGCTCGCTTTACGAATGGCTGGGAGAGGGACTGCCCGCCGAAGGAACAGGAATATGGGAAGTGTGGAAACAATAATGATAAACGTATATTTTTATAGGAGCTGCAATTCATGAAAGCTGCCGTGTTTCGTTCTTATGGTTCACCCACTGTGTTGAAAATGGAAGACCTCGAAAAGCCTATGGTCACGGAAGATGGAGTGTTGGTCCGCGTTCACGCCTCATCGGTCAACCCTGCCGAATGGTATGCCATGACAGGCTTATTAGTTGCCCGCACACAGAACGGCCTATTCAAGCCCAAAGATTCCCGCATCGGAGCAGATTTCTCCGGGGTGGTGGAAGCGGTCGGCAGCAAGGTCACTCACCTCAAACCTGGTGACGAAGTGTATGGTGGTAGAAGCGGCGCGTTCGCAGAGTATGTCAACGTTCGCAATGCCGTGGTGCGAAAGCCTGCTAACCTCACTTTTGAAGAAGCAGCATCTGTGCCGACAGCAGCGATCACCGCCCTGCAAGGATTAAGAGATCACGGGAAGATCAAGCCCGGGGATAAAGTCCTCATTAACGGCGCGGCCGGAGGCGTCGGCACTTTTGCCATTCAAATCGCCAAGGCCTTGGGCGCAGAAGTGACCGGGGTATGCAGCACAAAAAATGTTGACATGGTCCGCTCGCTCGGCGCGGACCATGTCATGGATTACACCAAAGAAGATTTCACTCAAATCGGAAAACGCTATGATCTTTTATTGGATATAGCCGGGAGCCGTTCGTGGAAGGAATATAAACGGGTTCTGACACCCGAAGCGAATTTTGTCATTGTAGGTGCGCCCAAAGGTAATAAGGTTCTCGGCCCGCTGGCAAATGTCATCAAGTTGAAACTGGCAAGCATGGGAGCCAGCCAAAAAATCTCATTCTTTATTGCACAATTCAATCGTGAAGACCTCGCCATCCTGCGCGAGATGATCGAAAGCGGAAAAATAAAACCCGTGGTGGAGAAGGTTTATCCGCTGGCACATTTGGTCGATGCCATGAACCATTTGGGAACGGGTCATGCCTGGGGTAAGATTGTGCTGAAGGTTAAGTAGAAAGTAGAAAGTGGTGAGTGGGTTGCCTGCTTTCCACCACACACGTTCACATCGCCATAGAGGAACCTTATGGAAATCAAATATTTTGAATTTGCAAAATACCTCGTCCGCTTTAACCGGCAGGTCTATCTCGACCATAATGCAACGACGCCCGTCAGTGACCATGTGCGCAATAAGATGGATCAGGCGTTGAAATACCATTATGGGAACCCTTCGTCGTTTTATGGCCTTGGCAGAAAATCGGCAGGGCTTTTGGAAGAAGCCCGGGAGTATGTTGCGAATGCCATCCATGCCAACCCATATGAAGTGATCTTTACGGCGTGCGCAACCGAATCCAATAATGCTGTGCTCAAATCTGTTGCCGCGCACTTTTATCCGCAAAAGAAAAAGATCATTTCCACGCCCATTGAACATCCTTCTGTGACGAATACATTGGCGTATTTGGAAGCTCAGGGAGTGGTTGTCGAATTTTGCCCAGTGGACGACAAAGGGCGCATGCAACTCGCTGAATTAGAAAAGCTAGTGGACGAAGATACCTTTCTAGTTTGCTGCATCTTAGCCAACAATGAAACCGGCGTGATTCAAGATATCAAAGCTGTGACGAAAATCGCCAGAAAGCACGGAGCGTTGATACTTACAGATTGTGTGCAAGCGTTGGGGAAAATACCGATTGACGTCCATGCTTGGGATGTGGACTACGCTTCTTTTTCGGCACACAAACTGTATGGTCCAAAGGGCATTGGCGCTTTGTACGTCAAACAAGGCAGTCCCTTTACGCCATTCCTGCATGGCGGTCACCAGGAAAACGGATTACGCGCTGGGACGGAAAGCATCCACAATATCATCGGCTTCGGCGCTGCCTGTCAGCAAGTGGATAAACTCCTGGCGCATGCCGGGCAAGTTCGCGCACTGAAAGGACAGTTAATTCAACGCCTCAAGGAAATCAAGCCGGATTGTGTCGTCAATTCGCCAGAAGCAGAGTCAGAATGTTTGCCAAATACGCTTAGCATTTCATTCCCCGGTGTAGAAAATGCCGGACTGATGGGCATGTTGGATTATCGCGGGATCGCCGTCTCGGCTGGTTCGGCGTGCAGTACCGGAGAAGACACGCCTTCGCATGTTTTGAAAGCGATCGGACTATCCGATCAAGCCGCGCGTGAGACCATTCGCATCAGCCTTGGGCACGACACCTCGGCACGCGATATTCAATACATGGCGCAGGTGATTCGAGATTACATCGAAGGTCGAATTTCATTTGTCAATATGCTCGCTCCCGCTCAATTGAACGAGACGATCTTATTCAGCAAAGACACCTATATCCTCGACGTGCGCCCGCCCGATGACCGGAAACGCTTTAAGGGGCTGCCGAACGCGCATGAGGTCAACCCGTTATATGTGGAACGATACTTGAAACAACTCCCCCGCGACAAGCAGATCGTCGTGTACTGCCCGGGAGGCGGACTTTCAGTGATGATCTCTTATTACTTGAAAGCGAAAGGCTTCAAACGCATCACCAATCTGCGCGGCGGACTCGATGCGTGGAGAAAGCGGCGCAGCGACCTGTACGAAAAATATGCAGGGCAAAACGTCGAAGTGCTTGAAGCAGATACAGACGATTGATCATTGACGATAGGCTATTATCCATCGTCTGTCGTCCATGGTCCATCGTCCGCTCCTCTGCTAACATTTTTCCTACATTCCCTCCACAAACCCTCCCCCACCCATCCATATTTCCTCCACAATGGATTGATACATTTGAAGCGTAAGAACAAACCAATCAATTACCACTGGAGGTAAAAATGTTTCGTAATGGCTTTATCTTTCGACTGATCGGGGTTCTGCTCCTCTTGGGGCTGGTCGCCGCTGGAGGGTTCATGACCTACAAGGCAGGCGTTGCTCAAGGCATCGCACAGGCCCCCCAAGTGGCCGAAGCGATCCAACAGGCTGCTGAAGACGGAAATACCGCTCCCATCCCGCCGATGTATGGTCACGGTTATGGTTATGGCTACCCATATGCCTTCGGCTATCGTCATCACTTCAACCCCTTCGGCGCGATCTGCTTCTCCATCCTCTTCCTGTTCTTTTTCTTCGGGTTCCTGAAGATGATCTTCTTCCGCCCATGGCGTAGAGGCTGGGGTCACCACGGACATCACGGTCCCTGGGGCAAAAGCTGGGACGGTGGCGTTCCTCCGATATTCAATGAGTGGCACAAACGCGCCCACGAAGTCCCCGGAGAAAAGCCTGCAGAGGGCAATGACGATAAAAAAGAATAAGCAGTTGAAAGAAGAAAGAGGAAAAACCTCCTCTTTCTTCTTTCTTCCTTCACTATAAGATTAACCACTCCCCTCTTTCCACTTTCCACTTTATACTCCCCCCATGCCTGAACTTATCCTTGTTGTTGATGACGAACCCAAGATCGTGCGCCTCGCGCGGGATTATCTGGAGAAGAATGGATTCCGCGTCACCACCGCCGCCGACGGTCAATCTGCGCTGGCAGCTGCTCGGCGCGAAAAGCCCGACCTCATCATCCTCGACCTGATGCTCCCCATCATGGATGGCCGCGAAGTCTGCAAGCTCCTACGCCGCGAAAGCGACGTCCCCATCATCATGCTCACCGCTCTTTCCGAAGAAATCGACCAGGTCACCGGCCTGGAGATCGGCGCAGATGATTACATCACCAAACCCTTCTCGCCGCGTGCAATGGTCGCAAGAGTGAGAGCATTACTACGCCGTACAAAGGGTGAAGTCAAAGCACCCAGCCTCATCCGTGTGGGAGGGTTGGAAGTGGACCCGGATAGATATTCGGTCACATTCAACGATGCTCCGGTTAAACTAACTCCCAACGAATTCAAACTCCTGCAGCTGCTCGCAGCGCGACCCGGCCAGACCCTCACCCGCGAACAACTACTGGACGACATGCACGGCATCGCCTCTAGCTTCGACCGCAGCGTGGACTCTCACATCAAAAACCTGAGAAAGAAACTCGAAGCCGCCAGCGGCGAGTCCATGATTGAGACCGTGTATGGAATTGGCTATCGCTTTATTGAGAGTAAAACGTAACGAAGAAAACCTCGGTACTCAAAAGACACATCATGAACTCCCATCGTAATGGCCCACCCTTCTCACCGCGCCGCCGCGGACGGCGTTTTTTTCCATTTGCATTTTTCTTCTTCGGGATTTTCTCGCTCTTCTTTGGCGGCATGGCCGCCATTTTATATTGGGCATTCTCAGAATTTTCAGGGATTCGAAATATCTGGCTCTTGGTCTGTGCCGCGCCTGTGGCAGTGATATTGCTTGCGGTCTTTACCATGTTCACAATGTACATGCGCTTCGGCAAACCGCTCGGCGATATATTCAACGCCATCGATTCTATTTCCGAAGGCAACCTTTCGGTGCGGGTTAAAGAACAGAAATCGGACATGTTCAGCGAATTGATCAAGCGCTTCAACAAAATGGTCGAGGAACTCGAACGCGCCGAACAGCAGCGCCGCAACCTCACTGCCGACATCGCTCACGAATTACGCACGCCCCTGCACATCATTCAGGGTAATCTCGAAGGCATCATTGACGGGGTCTACGAAGCGACACCGGAACATATCAACAACACGCTGGATGAGACTACTTTGCTCGCCCGCCTGGTGGAAGACCTGCAAACTCTCTCACTTGCTGAAACAGGACAACTCCCGCTTCATCCCACCCGTTTCCTGATCGCTGACCTGATGCATGATCTCACTTCGAGCTTTTCCGCTCAAGCCACATCCCAGGGCATCCAACTGACCTCCAACCTTGCCGACCCAGGCCAGGAAATCAGTGCCGATTATGACCGGCTCAATCAGGTATTATCCAACCTGATCTCAAATGCCTTAAGACACACGCCCGAAGGTGGGAAGATTTCCATAGAAACAGAATCAGGCCCGGGTGAAGAAGGAGGCGTGCGGATCAAGGTCAGGGATACGGGGGCGGGAATCGCTGCCGATGATCTTCCCTTCATCTTCGACCGTTTCTGGCGCGGAGATAGATCGCGTACCAACCGCAGCAACAGCGGCTTGGGGTTGGCGATCTCGAAGCAATTGATTTTGGCACACAAAGGGACGATTGAAGGGGAAAGTGAAGTGGGTAAGGGAACAACATTTATCGTTGACCTGCCTCTTGAATAAGGAACCCTCCTTGCGGGAGGGTTCCTTTTGAAATAAATTTATGGCGTAAGGCTCTGATTGATCTGCGTGAAAACGTCGTTGATGATGTGACCCAACAACATCAGGCCGCCGATCACAATACAACCGCAGAAGAATAAGATGACCAATGCATTCTCTTTTTAAATGATGTATGCGCCTTATCCATTTTAAGTTGATTGACTTTAAAGTCAATCAAGGTCAACAAAACTGTAACAACGCAGGTCTGAACGTGGAGGGATTCGCTCATGTTAGAATTGCCGCCAATGGAAATTTCAGAAAAACTACAAGGCATTCTTGCCACCCTGCCCACCAAACCGGGCTGTTATCTGTATCGCAACGCCGAGGGGACGATCATTTACGTTGGCAAGGCGATCAATTTGAAGAACCGCGTGCGGAGCTATTTCCACGCGGATTCAAGCCACGATAACAAGACCCGCCGCCTGGTGCGCGACATTGCAGACATCGAATGGATCGTGGTTGGTTCGGAGCTGGAGGCGCTCATCCTTGAGATGAACCTCATCAAGAAGCACCGCCCCAAATACAATATCCGCCTCAAGGATGATAAGCGTTATCCGTATATCAAGATCCATTGGAATGACCCCTACCCAAAGATCACTGTCACCCGCCAAATGGTGGAGGATGGTTCGCGTTATTTTGGCCCGTATACCTCGGCATGGGCAGTGTATCAAACGCTGGAAGTACTTCGAAAGATTTTTCCCTACCTGACCTGTGACCGTGAGATTACCGGTAACGATCCGCGTGCATGTTTGTATTACGACATCAAACTTTGTACCGCGCCATGCATCGGGGCGATCTCCAGGGATGGCTATCGCCAGATGATCTCGGACCTGATGGATTTTCTGGGCGGGCACAGCGAGTCCATCGTCCAGCGGATTCAGGTTGACATGCAAAAAGCCTCGGATGAAATGCGCTTTGAAAAAGCCGCCGCCCTGCGTGACCAGCTCAAAGCCATGCAATCGATCATCGAACGGCAGAAGATCGTCTTTGGTTCTGATTATGTCGACTCGGATGTCATCGCCATGGCGCGTGAGGATGGGGAAGCCTGCGTGCAGATATTCTTCATTCGCGGCGGCAAGTTGATCGGGCGTGAGTATTTCATCCTCGAAGGGACGGAAGACACGACCGATAATCAGGTGATGGCGGAATTCGTCAAGCAGTTCTATACCGAAGCGGCGAACATCCCAGAACAGGTGATGCTGCCGCAGGAGATCGAAGAACGTATCATTATCGCGCAATGGCTGCGTTCCAAGCGCGGCGGCGAAAAAGTGGAATTGATGGTTCCAAAAGAAGGCCAGCCCAGGGACCTGGTGCAAATGGCTTCGGAGAATGCGACCGAAACCCTGCAATCGCTGCGCGCGCAATGGCAGGCAGATGCCCACCGCCAGGAACAGGCGCTCAGCGACCTTCAAACCGCGCTGAATTTACCCGCACCGCCGAATCGAATTGAATGTTACGATGTAAGCCATACTCAGGGCGTGGCGACGGTCGGCGCGATGATCGTGTTCGAGCAGGGCGTACCCGCCAAACGGCTATATCGCAAGTTCAACATCGAAAGCACCAGCATTGGCGCACCGGATGATTTTGCCTCGATGGAGGAAATGCTCACCCGCCGCTTCCGGCGTTGGAAGGGCTCGCAGGAAACCGAAGCAGGCCCCGGGTCCAAAAAGGACGAGTCGTTTTCCTTCCTCCCCGACCTTATCATTATCGATGGAGGCAAGGGACAGCTTGGCCGCGTGGTCAAAGTCATGGAGCAATTCGGTCTGATGGATAGGGTTCCGGTGGTGGGCCTGGCCAAGCAGGAGGAGGAGATCTTCTTCCCGCATAAAAGCGAACCGCTGCTGTTGCCGCGTCATTCGCAGGGATTGTATCTGGTGCAGCGGGTGCGCGATGAGGCGCATCGTTTTGGGATCACGGCGCATCGCAAAAAACGGACGAAACTGGGTTTGGCCTCCCAGCTTGATTCCATCCCCGGCATTGGCCCTACAAGAAGAAAAGCCCTCTTGAAACATTTCGGTTCCATGGATAAGATTAAGGAAGCCAGCATAGAGGAATTGATGACCGTAAAAGGAATGAATGAGACCTCTGCAAAAAGCGTAAAGGCGAATTTGGAATGAAAGAAGTCTGGATCGTTGACGATGACGAAGAGATGGGACGAGCGGTCAGCCTGATGCTGAAACTGCTGGACTGTGACCCGAAGCATTTCCTCGGTCCGCGCCTGGCAGCTCAGGCACTGCTCGCAGGCAAACGCCCTGACCTGATGGTGCTGGATATCAATATGCCGGAGGTGACCGGACTGGATATGCTCGAGTTCGTGCGCCGCAGACCGGAGTGGAAGAACCTGCCGGTCATCATGCTCTCCTCCGAGGCCGCCGATGTGATGGTGGACAAGGCCATGAAGCTCGGCGCAGACGGCTACGTGATGAAACCTGTTACAATCGAGGAACTTGAAAAAGTAATGGCTCAGGCCTTTTATAAACATCTATAAAAGAGAGTAAGAATGGCAGCAAAAAATTCAAAACCCCAAAAACAAACCAAATCCTCCGATGATGCGGCTACCAAAAGGCAAAAGCTGGCACAGATGCTGTTTGCCTTCTTTGCGATCCTGCTTATCGTCTCGATGGTGCTTTCCGCAGTCGCCACATACTAGCGTTTTCAAATTGTATTTCCATGCCGCGCGGCTCCTTCTGGTGCCGCGCTTTCTTGTGCAAATTTCCCGCGTACCATATGTGCGTATTTTGTCAGGAAACATTTCACTTGCAAGATAAATCTTGCTGTATAAAGAACTTTGAGGAACCATGCTCGATAAATTACAAGCCATCGAAGAAAAATTCGAACAGCTCGGCAGTGAACTGCTTGAGATCGGAAACGACTACAAACGCGCCGCCGAGATCGGCAAGGAACGTACAAGCCTCGAACCACTCATCGAAAAAGCCAGGGAATACCGTCAGGCCATGAAAAGTCTGGAAGAGGCAAAAAACATCATCGTGACAGAGAACGATGCGGAACTCATCGCCCTTGCCAAAGCCGACGTGGATGATCTTACGCCGAAGATCGAAGTCCTTGAAAAAGAGATCAAGGGTCTGCTCGTACCCAAGGACCCGCGCGATGACAAAAACGTCATCGTGGAAATCCGCGCAGGTGCAGGCGGCGATGAGGCCGCCATCTTCGCCGCCGACCTCTTTCGCATGTACACCCGTTATGTGGATGGCAAACGCTGGAAGGTGGAACTCATGTCTGAAAGCGCCATCGGTGTCGGCGGATACAAGGAAGTCATTTTCGAAGTAAAAGGCAAAGGTGCATACTCAAAACTGAAATATGAATCGGGCGTGCATCGCGTGCAACGCGTACCTGCCACTGAATCACAAGGACGCATTCACACCTCCACCGCCACCGTCACCGTGCTGGCAGAAGTGGACGATGTGGAAGTGGACATCCCCGAAAGCGACATCGAGATCGAAGTCTATCGTTCCTCGGGGGCAGGTGGACAAAATGTGCAAAAGAACTCCACGGCAGTGCGTTTGTATCACAAACCCACCGGCATGATCGTCACCTGTCAGGATGAACGCTCGCAATTGCAAAACAAACTCCGCGCTCTCAGCATTTTGCGTGCGCGCTTGTATGAAATCGAAGAACAAAAACGCCGCGCAGAACTCGAAGCCGACCGCCGTTCACAGGTCGGTTCGGGTGACCGCTCGGAAAAGATCCGCACCTACAATTATCCGCAGAGCCGTGTCACCGACCATCGCATTGGTCTTTCCAATTACAACCTCCCCGTTGTGATGGACGGCAGCATCGACGAGTTCATCGATGAACTCACCACCCGCGACGAAGCCGGAAAACTTGCCGCCACCGGTTTCGAGAGTGACGACGAATAATAAGGAGAGGGCGCGGTAACGTGCCCTTTTTGATTTATGCAGACAAAAACGATCTGGCGAATTCTTTCAATTCTGGTCGTTCTCACCCTGGCCTGGGGATTACGCGCCAACGCCGTACAAAAACTCTCCATCGACTATGATGAAGATGACTACATGCGTGCCGGTCAGGAATATGCGCATCTCATCCGGACCTCGGACTGGTCAGGCTTTCTAGAAGCGAACTATCGCCCCGAGCATCCCCCGCTCGCAAAGATCGTCATGGGAATAAGCTTTTTATCCGCGCCGGAAGAAAAACTGGTTGCAGATCGCCCCACCACTTCCGAGCCAAATAAATACCTGCCGCGTCCGCTAGTGAAAGCAGGCCGCATGACGAACGCCATCCTCGGCTGGCTGACCGTGGCACTGCTTGCATTCGTCAACCCGCTGGCAGGACTTGCCCTCGCGAATCACACCTTCACCATCAAATACGTCTCACAGATCATGCTCGAAGCCCTGCCTTCGCTGACAAGTTTCTTGATGGTGCTGACATACCTGCAATTCAAAAAGAATCGCAAACAAAGCTGGTTGATTACCTCGGCTGTCTTTCTCGGTCTCACTGCCGCCTCGAAATATCTCTACTGTGTCATCGGCATCGCCATTCTCGTGGATTGGCTCATGGATGCGAAAGACCGAGAAGAGGTCAAACCGTTTTTCAAGCAGGCCCTGCTGTGGGGATTTTTGGGAGTCATCATCTTCTTCGCGGCGAATCCCTTCCTTTGGGCAGACCCAATTCAAAGACTGCGCGAATCGGTCTTTTATCATGCCGGGTACTCCACCGGCGCTGAGGAAGTTCAACGCTCGAATTATCCCTTCTGGCAACAGTTGAATTGGCTGGTCTTTTCGCCATCCATATGGCATCCGAACGTTTTTAAGTTCTCGCCGGATTTCATCATCTCCATCTTTGCCGTGGTTGGCTTAGGACGATTATGGAAAAAGGAACGCTTGTATGTTCTGTGGCTTGGGATCACCCTGCTCTTCCTTCTTGTCTGGCCAACCAAATGGCCGCAATACATTTTGACCCTCACTGTTCCGCTTTCCCTCGCCGCTGCGGAAGGACTGACGCAGACCTGGCAGGAGATCGTTGCTGCCTTCAAATCCAAACGGCCAATCTACAACAAAAAGGAAACTCGCCAAGCCATCCCTTGGCTCGTACCGGGGCTGATCGCCTTTGCCGTATTGACCCTTCTGCCATTCCTGTTTCAAATCGCAGTCTCTCTCACAGACTTCAACAGCGCATCCATCCGCGATGGTTTTCAAGGCGGCATCTGGCGTGAAGTCTCCGGCGGGCTGACGGGAGAGATCGAACCTGCAAACCCCGAATTCCCCTTTCGCTCAAAAGAAGTCCAATACACCGGCTTTTCCGGTTATCTGCCCATATTTCAATATGTCGTCACCGGTGAAGGGGTTTTCATCTTCAACATCTTTTGGATGGTCGTCTCCACAGGGCTGCAAGTAATCCTGGGGTTTGGGCTGGCCATCCTGCTTAACCAGCGCGGCGTGAAGCTGGGAAAATTCTGGCAGGCGCTTTTCATCCTGCCATGGGCGATCCCCGAATTCATTGGCGGGCTGATGTGGTTGAATATCTTTGTGCCGGAGATCGGCTGGTTGAGTCTTGCGGCAAAAAAGTACGGCGAATCCTTCCCGCTTCAATTCCTGATCGGCTGGGAAAGAACGCCCAGCTTATGGTTCCTGATCTTTCTCATCCCCGCCGTCTGGTATGGATTCCCGCTCATTATGCTGGCTGTGAATGCCGGTCTTAAAACGATTCCCAAAGAAGTCTTTGAAGCCGCTTCCATCGATGGTGCAGACAGCTGGCAGACGCTTCGTCACATGACCATTCCTCTGTTAATGCCCGTGTTGCTGCCCGCCATCATTATCCGCGGTATCTATGCCTTCAATCAATTTTATCTTTTTCAGGCCCTGCCCTTTCGCGATGGAACGCTTGCGAACATCTCGTACAACGTGTTCAATCCATCCACCGGCGGCGGACAATTTGCGATCTCAGCCATCATTAACATCCTCACCGTCATCATCCTGATCGGATTGGTCAGCCTGTTCAATCGCCGCATGCAAACCCGCGAGGAGTTTATCAATGCGTAACATCTCCGTCATCCGTCAAATACTCACCCAGTTCATTCTTTTACTGGTCGGTCTGTTCATCCTTATCCCCGTTTGGAGCACCGTCCGTCTCGCCTTCGACGGCTCCCTGCGCGGACGTCCCACCGAGTTCACCTGGCTGCCAAAAGAATTCTCTGTCGAAGCCTTCGTCAAAGTGCTGGATCGTCCCTACCAATCGGTGGAATTCAATGTCTTATTACAGAATAGCCTGATCGTTTCCATCGGCGCGGCGCTCTTTGCGATCTTGCTTGGCATCTCGCTCGCCTATGGCTTTGCACGCTTCCGCTTCCCGGTAAGGAACACCGGACTGTTCGTTTTACTGCTGGCCGCATTGCTGCCACCCATCGCTTTCGCCACGCCGCTTTATATCATTCTCAGTTTGCTGAAGTTACGCACCACACTGCTTGGCCTGGTTATCGTCTATGCGGCTTTCGCCATGCCCTTCGCCGTCTGGAACATGCGCGCTGCCTTTCAAGCCATCCCGAAAGAACTGGAAGAAGCCGCCTATCTCGACGGCGCGAATCACTTTCAAACCTTCCTCAACATCAGCCTGCCCATCTCCATACCATCCATCGCCGTCACCGCCATGATCGCCTTCCTGATGGGCTACACCGAGTTCGCCATCGGCTGGCTCTTCGTAGACAAAGCCGATAACGTCACGCTCTCGATGGCAGTCTACGCCCTTGTGAATGGACAATTCTCCGGCGCGCAGCCGTGGAGCTATCTCGGCTCGCTCGCCATCATCATGTCCATTCCGGTCATGGTCATCTTCATTCTCTTCCAGCAGACCTTGATGGAACGCCTCCTGTTTCAGGAAGCTTCATGAACCTCACAGCAGGCGGCTACCTCAAACAGGCAACAGCCAAATTACCGGGTGATCTTTCAGAACGCGACGCGCAGATTCTGCTGGCCAGCGTGATCGGACATCCGCGCACATGGCTGCTCGCCCACCTCGACTCGCCTCTGACTCCGCCGCAGCTTGATTCAGCGGCACAAGCCTTCTCCAGGCTGGAAGCAGGCGAGCCGCTGCCCTATATTTTGGGGCATTGGGAATTTTACGGCCTGGATCTCAACGTCACACCCGATGTGCTCATCCCGAGACCAGAAACAGAACTACTGGTGGATAAGGCCATTAAATGGCTGACAGCCCAACCGACGAAACGAAGCGTCGCAGATGTCGGCACGGGCTCCGGTGCCATTGCAATCAGCATCGCCAAGAACATTTCAGATGCCCGCATCCTCGCCACCGATGTATCGCTTGCCGCATTGCAGGTTGCGAGAAACAACGCGGAGAAACATGGGGTGAGTGACCGCATCGATTTTTTACATGGCGACCTTTTACCAGATGCGTCTGGTCATCAGCTCGAGACCTTCGACCTTATTTGCGCCAACCTGCCTTATATTCCCACACAAACCCTCAGCGGCCTCCCGATCTTCGGTCGTGAACCCACCCTCGCCCTGGATGGAGGCGAAGACGGCCTGGACCTGTATCGCCGCTTGTTGGAGGTCGCGCCAAAACGGCTGCGCCCGCGTGGAATGCTTCTGTTCGAGATCGAAGCCACGCAGGGTATCCACGCTCTTAACCTTGCCTTCGACACCTTTGCCGAGGCCGCCATTTCACTCCATCAGGATCTAGCCCGGCATGATCGTCTTTTGGAAGTACAAATGCGCGGATAAAAATGGGATCATGAAGTTATAATGAAACCCAGAGCTTGTAACGATATGAAATCATTCTTGAAAAAACTGTGGCGGGAGCGTATTTCCAATTTTGTAGAGATCGAAACATCGGACCCCTTCCTGAAGCGCAAAGGTCAGCTGCTGGCACTGTTTCTCAGTCTGTGCCTGACGTTACTGGCCTACATGCTTGTAAACACCCTGATCGTATTTCTGCTCGAGCCCAGCGATGAATACGCCATGTACTTCATCCAGGGGCTTGTGGCCATCGTCCCTTATTCCATTTTTTGGTGGATGAATCAAAAGGGCCGTGTTCTGCCTGCCGCCAACGGTGCCATCACATTTACGATTCTGGGCTCGGTTCTGCTCAGCGGCCCTGAGTATCTGGAATATATGATGGTGGTCTTCGCCCTGCCCATTGGAATGTCCAGTTTCATCATTCGCCCTTCAAGCTCCTTCACGTATGCGACACTCACGGCCATCGCCTACACCGTCGCAAGTATTCTTACAGGGTATGTCTGGGAATATAACCTTACCGCCATTGGTGCATTGTTTGCGCTCGCCTTCATGACCTGGGTCACCGCTCGGCAGTTGGAAAACACCCTCGATGAAAACGAGGAACTCGTCCGCGTCCTGAAACAATCGAACATTGAGATCCAGGAAGCTTACGAATCCACCCTGGAGGGTTGGTCACGCGCGCTGGAGATCCGTGACCGCGAAACCGAAGGCCACGCCCAACGTGTGACCGAACTGACCATGCACATTGCCCGCAAGCTGGGATTCTCTGAAGAAGAGCTTGTTCACATTCATCGCGGCGCGCTCCTGCACGACATTGGCAAGCTGGGCATCCCGGATGACATTCTACGCAAACCCGGCCCACTAACCGAGCAGGAACTACGTATCATGCGCCTTCATCCGCAGATCGCCGTCGACCTGTTGACCTCCATCGAATATCTGCGGCCTGCCCTCAACATCCCCCGTTATCATCATGAAAAATGGGATGGCTCCGGATACCCGCATGGACTGCGCGGCGAGGACATTCCGTTAGAAGCACGCATCTTCGCCGTGATCGACGTGTACGATGCGCTTTCCTCCGACCGCCCCTATCGCAAGGCCATGCCCCATGCGGAGGTCATGCAATATATCAGAGCCGAGTCGGGCAAACACTTCGACCCTGCCATCGTCAACCTCTTTATTGCTGAGATCGAAAATGAACACAGAAATCATTCCCGCAAATGAACTCACCCACGCACTAAACGTTTTGCAGAAGGGGGGCATCGTTGCCTTTCCCACCGATACCGTCTACGGCCTTGGCGCGCTGGCTTTCCATAATCCCGCCATCGAAAGCATCTACACTGCCAAGGACCGCCCCATCGAAAAAGCCATTCCCATTTTGATCGGAGACCTGGCAGCGCTCGATGACGTTGGCATGGACATCCCAAACATGGCCCTCCGTTTTGCCACCCGCTTCTGGCCCGGACCCTTAACCTGCGTGGTCCCAAAAAAACCGACTCTCCCTCCAGCCGTATCTGCCACTTCCACCGTCGCCGTTCGCATCCCGGACCATCCTGATGCGCTGGCCTTGTTGCGTGCAGCCGGGCCGCTGGCCGTCACCTCTGCAAATATTTCCGGACAGCCCAGCCCAACCACTGCTCAAGAAGTATACAGACAACTCAATGGCCGCATCCCACTCATTTTAGATGGCGGACAAACACCCGGCGGAGTCCCATCCACATTAGTGGACTGCACTGGAGACCATCCGACGATCTTGCGCGAAGGGCCAATTTCTCTCGAAGAATTGATCGCCTCCCTCCCCTAACCTCTCATCGAATACTTAATCAAAGTTCAGCAACCGCTTAACTCGCCAAATATAATAACAAGTGCATTCTCCTGATACCAAAACGCATCGACTTGGGCAAGTCGATGCGTTTTGGCTTTAAGTACTCTTTAATAGCTTATGGCAATTCAGGAAAGCGGCCAGGTTGGCAAGATATCCATCTCCAACTCGGAGACATGCCCCAATGCATAGCGGTAATATCCCGCCGCGCCGATCATTGCTGCGTTATCGGTGCAAAGTGATAAAGGTGGGATATGCATAGGGAATTCAGTTTGCGCTTTGAAGGTCTGACGCAAGGTTCGGTTGGCCGAGACTCCGCCCGCCACTAAAATTTCCTTTGCGCCGAACTCACGCGCCGCATCCATTGTCTTTTTGAACAAAACATCCACCACCGCTTTTTGGAATGAAGCCGCCAGATCATGCACGGGAATTCCGTTGCTGCGCTTTTTCAACGACTGTACTTCATACAGCACGGAGGTCTTCACTCCACTGAAGGAAAAGTTCCAGGTTCCATCGAGCCAGGCCCGAGGGAAGTTGAAGCGACCCGGGTCACCCTCCTCTGCGGCCTTCTGAATGGACGGTCCGCCTGGGTAGGGCAATTCCAACAGGCGCGCCACTTTATCGAACGCCTCACCCGCCGCATCATCCAATGTAGAGCCGAGGCGTTGATAGGTTAGATGGTCGGTCATCAAATTGAGTTCGGTGTGGCCGCCGGAAACAAGCAGAGCCATGAGCGGGAACTGCGGCTCAGGCGGGACATTCTCGCCTGCCTCATACACCCACGATGAATAAATATGTCCTTCGAGATGATTCACACCGATGATGGGTTTGTCCAATGCGAGCGCCATCCCCTTGGCCATGTTCATGCCCACGATGAGCGAACCCGCAAGGCCGGGTCCCTGTGTGACGGCTATGGCATCGATATCATTGAGGGTGAGATGCGCCCGCGTCAATGCCTGCTGAACAACAGGAATGATGCTCAAGACATGCTGACGCGACGCGACTTCAGGAAACACGCCGCCATAGCGGGCATGAATATCCATTTGGGAGGCGACCACAGACGAAAGTAGTGCGCGTCCATTTTCGAGGATGGCACAGGCGGTCTCATCGCAGGAGGTTTCAATGGCAAGAATTCTAGCGGGTTTAAGTTCAGACATGGTTCTTTCTTTTTTATAAATGTCTCAAAAATGCGGCAGGATTTGCGAGGAAATCCCGTGTGAGGTTGACGTGCTCCAATTCATTATATTTCACTTCGCGGATCACGCCGTCTTGAAATTGCAGAATCTGTGCATCGGGAAAAGCGAGGATGATCGGGGAATGCGTAGCGATAATAAACTGCGACTCTTGTTCTATCATCTGTTTCAAAGCGGAGAGAAAACTTAATTGGCGGGTTGGTGAAAGCGCCGCCTCGGGTTCATCCAATAGATATAAACCGCCGGGGACGAAACGCGCCTGAAACAAAGTGAGAAAGGCTTCACCATGAGAGAAATTATCCAAGTCTTTGCCGTAACGATGCTTCATCGCCGCCAGTTGACCGGAATACGCCGAACGCGCCAGGTCTTGCGCAAGCTTGGAGCGTCCTTTGTAATCACGGTCAACATTCGATAATTCTTCTTCCAATTCTTCGCGGGTCTCACGCATGGAACGAGCGTAACCGAAGAAATCCTCGGCGCGCATGAAGAAACCCTTGCGGGTGCGCTTTGTCCATGCCAGTTTGAAATACTTTGCCAGTTTACGAATGGGAGCCAGGGTCTTATCGGTCTTCACGCTTTCACTGCCCACCGTGATCGACTCAACCGCACAAGCCAACGCCTCCATCACCGTCGATTTGCCAGAACCGTTCTCCCCTACAAAGAAGGTCACCGGCGCAGTGAATTTGATCTCGGGGAGAGCCCGAATCACCGGAACCGTGAATGGGAATTCGTCCGTATCACTTTCGAGAAAAGGTCGAGGCGTGAGAGATTGGAGATGGATCATTTCTAGTTAGCTCGGTGGTTGATTAGCTGCGAGCGATAGCGAGCAGCGTATCGAAACCACCTGTTAATGATAGGTTCTTCGTTAACGGGTGGTTTCGATACGGGCAAGAAGACCGCTTGCCCTACTCAACCACCAGAGTATTGCTTCACTTCTTCTTCCACTTCTTCATCGGCAGCACAAAATCATACGGGTAATCTGCCAGCTTTTCCATCACTCCATCCGGGCGCACCCAAAGCGTGTCTTCGATGCGGAAGCCCATTCCTTTTTCAGGGTAGTACAAGCCTGGTTCGGAGGTGATGATCACGCCGGGTTTGAGGCGCTGGTCGTCGCCTGCGGTCAAGCCGCTGAAGGGACGCTCATGGATGTTCAATCCCACCCCATGCCCCAAACTGTGGACGTAGCCTTCGATTGGCGCTTTGGTATTCATAGGCGTTTGATGTCCCTTTGAGTCAAAATAATCACAGGTCATCTTGTTGTAATCTTTGAACGCCACATTTAGGTCAAAGTTATCGTTCAAGGAGTCGTAGATCTCTTTGACCTGATCGAACAATGCCTGTGCTTCGGGCGTGGTATAGCCGAGACTCCAAGTACGGGTGAAATCATAGTAATAGCCGCCACCTGCTTCGGCGGGATAGATATCAAAGACAATCGTCTGACCGAGGCGCATCAGGTCGGTTGGATTGCCTGCGGAATGCGGCACACCTGCATCACGTCCAATGGCAAAGATGAAGCCGGAAGGAAGTTCTGCGCCATGTTCTGCCACCCACAAACGGATGCGTGAGTGGACATCCCCCACCGAGAGCGGGGTGCCATCGTCTTTGAGAAGCACTTCATCATCACGCACATCACAGGAAGTGAGATACTCACGGACTTTTGCAACAACGGCAGTAGTGACCTGCCCCATCTTGCGGATGCGCGCCACTTCGTTCTCGTCCTTTGTTTCCATGGCACGCAGGAAGATCGACTCATCCCGCGCTTCACCGACAAACTCAAGACCCGGCATGAGCGTTTGCAAATACTGCAAAGCCCCCAACACCGAACTGACATCGTAATGTCCATAAACGCCCACCCGTCCTGCGGTCACACCCACATCTGCGAACATGCGCTGATAACGCATTGCGCTTGCGAGCAACTGGTTATCATTCGCCTGCTTCATCATTTCGGTATAGTCATACGTTGTGTAAGGAATTAATTTCAAGCCGCTCTTGGCGGCTTCATCCCGTTCCATATCGTTGAAAAAATAGACCGGCTCCTCCCCGCGCTTCTTGATGATGGTGGCATGGCTGACATGTCCGCCGCCGGTCAGGTAATACATGGGCGGGTTATTCTCAGCATTCCCAAAAACAATGAACGCATCGAGATTACGAGCTTGCATAATGGCATCTAGGTCAGATTTCATTGAGTCTCCAATGGATTAAGTTTTATAAATTCACTTGCGATCTCTTCATTTTCAAATTCGATCAGCACCAGCTTCTTCTCGCGCAGAAATTTAGCTGATACACCGATCAATTCATCGGTTTCGCTGAAAAAACTCACAAGGGTCAGCGGGCGGCGGGTAACGAGTCGCCCGTAAAAAGGGACTGCCAGTGTTTTGAAGATCATCT
>JAEURI010000053.1 GCA_016789225.1 Anaerolineales bacterium | reverse complement strand
CACGGTGACGCCAGTGTAAAGGGAAACGTTGTTCTGGATCTTGACATTATTCCCGATCGTCACGCCCGTCGAAACAAGCACATTCTGACCGATGTTGCAGCGCTCACCGATCTTCGCTCCCGGCATGACATGGCAAAAATGCCATATCTTCGTCCCCACGCCGATCTCGGCGCCATCATCTACATAACTGGATTCATGAACAAAATAATCGGTCATGGCAGTTTTATTTCCTCAACAGGGGATGGGGCAATGTATCCAGCGGTGAAATCTCCGCTGAACGGATGTCATGAGTTAACTCTACAGAAGGGCGCGCATCCTTGATGCCAAACCCGCGTCCGGCCAGGGTCTCTTCATACACACGTGTATGCAGGTCGGTGAACCCTTCTGAAAATTCGACTTCCTTGCCATCCACGGTAATGGAACGGTAGGTGGTCTTGCCACCGATCTTCGCCTGTTCGGGAAGATCATTCTTATCCACCGACAAAAACCAACGCACCCGGGCGCGTTCTAACTCAATGAAGCCCGACATTTTATCGTCATCCTTATGATAGACCTTGATCCCACCGACGGGACCGAACAGCCAGATCAGTAAATCAAAGAAGTGGATACCGATATTGGTTGCAACGCCGCCAGATTTCTCGTGATTCCCCTTCCACGAAACGTGATACCACGGTCCGCGACTGGTAATGTAGGTCAATTCCACATCATGAATATCTTTTGAAGACTGCAAAGACTCGCGGAGTTGGATCAGGCCCGGGTGGACTCGCAGCTGCAAGATGGTATGGACGCGGCGTTTCGTCTCGGCCTCGATCTCCTCAAGCGCATCCAAATTCCAGGGATTGATAACCAGAGGCTTTTCACAGATTACATCGGCTCCCACACGCAGAGCAAGGCGGCAATGTGAGTCATGTAAATAGTTGGGCGAACAAACTGAAACAAAATGGATGCGATCTTCTTCTGGTCCGCGACGCAGTTTTTCGAGGTGACGATCAAAGCGCTCGATCTCGGTGAAAAATTTAACATCATAAGAGTACTGATCGAGGACGCCCACTGAATCCTTTGTGTCCACAGCCGCAACGAGGCGGTTGCCTGTATCTCGTATAGCGCGCAAGTGACGAGGTGCAATATAGCCGCCCACACCGATCACAGCAAAGTTCTTAGACATCCTTTTCCTTTCGAGCTTATTTCAATATATGATATGCCTGTCCGTTCGATTCAAGCACACAGCCTTCAGGCAAGTCGTTGATCTTCAAACCCGCTTCGATGCAGGTCAGGCGCAGGATGTCCATCATTTGGTCATCCCCGTTGAGATACACGCTTCTCACACCCTTTTGTTTCAACTCTTCAACTAGCAACTTGGCTTTTTCGCGCAGGTCGCCATAAATCTTAAGTGAATCCCGCGCATACGACATGGCCCGCTGGGTAAAGATTTTCATGCCTTCGGAAGTCAGGTCGTATTGCAGGCGGGTACGGTCCAGGTGCGAAACCTTGACCCATCCACGGGTGATGAGGCGCTTGATGTACCAGTTGACACTGCCCACGGCAATGCCGAGGCGCTTGGAAAGGCTTGCCTGCGTAACCAGAGAATCCTGTGCGATCTCATCAAGCAGGGCGTATTCGTGCGGTTTGATCTTGGTAGTCATAATTGAGCGTTCAGTTTTTGAATTCTGACATAAAACCCCCAGAGAGTCAAGCGGAGTCACAAGTGAGAATCCCTACGATTCCCCTATGATACGAATTGGCGCATTGCTACAGAAATCAATGTGGTTATTTCTTTACGGCCCGATGCATGATCTCTTCATACTGATCAACGATCTTTTCAATATCAAAATTCTTTGCCTTTTCCAAGCTGGCGAGACGGAACTTCAGAAGATGTTCACGATTCGAGATCAATTCCCGTAAGGTAGATGAAAAAGCCGCCTCGTCTCTGACCTCGATCAAGTAACCGTTTTTACCCGGTTCGACCAGGTCGAGAAAACCGCCGATACGGCTGGCCACAATGGCAAGTCCCTTCATCAACCCATCCACGCCGACAACCGGCAAACCCTCTGAAAGCGAAGGCATGAATAAAATATCACTTTGTGAAAACTCTTTCAGCACATCATTCGGCGTGACCCAGCCTGTCAGGTTGAAGCGTTCAGACATATCGTGTTTGTCAATTTCAGCCTTTACTTCCTCGAACACGGGACCATCGCCCAACATGGAACAATTCCAATCCAAGTCTGTGAGCGTGGACAATACCCGAACGATGGCCAGCGGATTTTTCTGCGAAACAAATCGTCCCGCAAACACGATGCGCGGAGTCTGGTTGACAACCACATTCTCCGTCACCAAGTGAGAAAAGTCCGCCCCGTTGGGGATGATACGAATATTCACAGGGTAATGTGCAAGTGCAAGCTGACGAGTGAACTCGCTCACTGCAACGACCTGTCTTGCCCGTTTCCAGATCGGTTTTGTGAACGGCTCAAGCCAACTGAACCAGTAAGCCGTCTTTTCAGGGACACCGCCCGGCACGTCGCCGAGATGAGCTGTCAAAATATATGGCACACCGGTTAGCAATGACAAAGCAAAAGCAAGGGCACCCGCGGGGACAGCAAAATGGGTATGAATAATATCGGGGCGAAAACGCCATATCAACGCCAGACCAGCCCACAGCCCGGCGAGATCGAAGGCAAGCATGGTATTAAATGTCGCCGTAAATGCCTCGGTCCGCTTCGACGGAATCCGCACGAGTCGAAATCCGTCCTGCTTTTCATCAAGCGGCAATCCATCCATGTGTGCTGTCAACACGGTCACATCATGTCCGCGTGCTGCGAGTTCAGTGCAAATATCGTAGGCAGCCCGCCCACCGCCGCCGCCGATGGGCGGAAATTCATGAATGATCGTCAGAATGCGCATCTTATTCCGCGAAGGGATCCTTACATTCCACCTGCCGAGGACGCGGCTCGAAAACCTGAATGTTGTTCGAAGTCAGCGTTACGACAGGTTTGTAATTACATAATAACGGCGCACCCACAAAACGAACCCAGGCCACATTCTCTTCCACAAAGGCACCCTGCTTTTGCTGCGTAAACTTTTGATCCTCCGCAACGATCAATGCAAAACGCCGTTCACGCAAATCAGTGTAAAACGACTCAAGATACGGGCGATTGCGCGACATCGCCATCTCCATCAACTCGCTCTGTTCGTACTCCGGCATCAGCGTGATGCCGTTCAGATAATCAAAGGTGATGAGCTGACGCTCGGTGATGAACAATATCTCACCGCCGCTTTGCAAAGACTCCTGCAAAAGGCGAATGTCATTGGCAGCAATGGTTTTATCGAATGCAGGATAAAAGCCGATGTGCCGAATCGCAAACCCAAGCGGAATTAGCAACATAGCTGCCACCACACCCCAGCTGACTCTGCCAACTATCGGCTTCGCCTCACCCTCCGCCGAAACCTGCCCGGCCCAAAAGGCAGTGACCAACACTGAAAGCATCACCAGATACGCGTCCATGTTGTGCAGATCACCGCCGCCGCCGATCTTCGTGCTGACGACCGCCCCGCCGACGAACAATACACCAAGCATGGCAGACAATGCCAGCCAGCGCAGCGGATGGAGGGACGCCATCTTTCCGCGGGTCAATTGATAGAAAACCGCAAACAAAGGCATAGAGACCAGCAATATCCCCGGCAGGATTCCCATGGGAAAGGTCTCGTTCGGCAGCAAACGGCTCCAGATCAGGTCAGACGTAAAACTGGAACCGAACGCAGCCACATCTGCATTGCCAGAGATCTGAATATAAATGAATTGAGAAAGGAGAGCAGTTATAAGCCCAGTGATGCCCCAAACAAACGGCGTAAGCCAATACTTCCAGCCCATGTCATTAACCGGCATCTTGAGGAGATAGATTGCAACAGCCAGCATCGCCGGTACAGGGAACCAGTTCACGCGGCTGATGCCCGCCCAAATCGAAGCGAGAATAATAAAGATGAGCGGCTTGATATGGAATCCGCCAATTCTCCTGAGGGATTTTTCTGGCAGCAAGCTGCCCGAGTCCATAGGAATACTCACCAGAATCAAGATCACCATTACATGCAGGTGATAGTACACTGCACCTTGGAAGAAGAATAGAAACGCCCAGGCGGTGATGAAGAATTTCATCCAGCCGTTTACGCGGGTAAAGCGCGCAAGGCTCCACGATGCGCCAAGTGTCAGCCCGAACCATAAGAGCGCCTGCCAAAAGCGATGAAACCACAGCGGCAAGCCGTCCACAAGGAAAGGGATCGAGAGAAGCAGATACCGCGACGGGTGCAGGAAGGGAAGCGGGAGCTTCATCCCATACAAGACTTCGGAGAAAAACATCGACGCGTAGTAGTGACGTCCCGCCTCGGAGTAGCCCATCGAAAACGGGTTGGCCGACGCAATGGCAAAAATGCCATAGGCCTGGTAGATCACTCCCTGCGCGAGCAACGCGACGGCAAAGGCAACATGCCAGTCAAATTTACGGAGCAGTTTCAAACCGAATGTCTGCGCAAGGCTTGCCCACAAGAACACCCACAGGATCGGCATGGTCTGTGGAAGTGTGCCGCCGAAAATGTAGAGACGCATAAGCCAGACAGAACAAAAGCCAACGATGATAAGGAATATGTAAAACGCAATGCTAAAAAAGCTTAGTGGCCGCATTGCGAGTTTATCCACCCAATCTGTGATGCGATGTAGAAGCGGCGAAAAGGCAAGCCATGCACCAACAATGGATGTTAATGCAAAGACGCCCACCAGCCCGATCCACTTGGAGCGCAGGAGGTCGATTTCCAATTCCGCCGTGCGTTGGATCGTCTGGAGAATCGCAAACACACTGACGACCATCAGCGTCCATAACCATACTTGCAGGAATTTTTTAGTGGAAACGGCTTCCATGAGGTTTATCTTTTAATCATCAAACTACTGAACCGCCGGATCATTCCTTTTATCATTCATCGCCGCCAGAATGGACGGTAGGAAGAAGGCACCCGGCAGGCTGGTAAGGATGAACAACACACGCATCAACAAAGCAATGGTCGCGCTCTCGGAGGAAGTCAACCCGCCCAGTTGTACAAGCAGAAAGGCCATCGAAAGTTCCTGCACACCCAGGCCATTGATGGAAATCGGAATGAGGGTTACAAAATACGTCAACGTATACATGCCTGCCACCAGCCAAAAGGACAGACGATGGTCAATGCCAAATAGCAGCAAATAAATCATCAGGTAAATAAATATCTGATTACCAAGCGTGGCGAGTAATGCACCGCCCAAACCCGCCGGTCGTTTCAACCAAATGGAAAACGCCTCAAGAGTTCGCTTGGCAAAGTCCAGGCCTTTTTGGAAGAGACCGGCCAGCGTCACAGACTGCATAAGTCCATTGTTCAATGAGAGGAACGGCACCAATCCCAATGGTAAAGCAAGGATCATACCTGCCATGCCGATCAAACGATCCACCACCAGTGACGCCAGACATATCGCGCGGTCGTAGCCCATTTGCATTGCACCGCCCAGCCGCACCACATCCCCGCCAATGGTGGATGGTAAAAAATTTGATGAAAAATTCCCTGTGAACATCAACATGATGGCACGCAAAAGAGAAATATCCACTCCAGCGGACCGAAGCAAAATGTACCAACGCGTTGCCGCAAACATGCGAGAAACCAACAATACCAGCAGTGCCAAAAAAAAATATAAAAGCGACACGCGCCGCAGCGCGGAGAACAACTCACCATCCCCCTCTTCTTGAATCAGGATTAACAACAACACCAACGCCAGAAGGCTGCCCGCCACGCGGATGACCATCTGGCGGTTTTCACGCAACCACTTAGTCATCATCGTTTAGATTGATCTTGGTACGGATCGTATAGGTTGGCTTGCGCTGCGACTCGTGATATGTACGCACCAGCAGCTCCGCGATCAACCCCATCAGCATGGACTGAAAACCGAGGATGAAGAACATCACACTCGTCTGGAAGAGAGGCGAACCGGTCACACTTACAAGGAAGAACAGGCGGCGGATCATCAGATACAACATGATAAAAGAGCTGATGATCATCAACAATCCGCCCGTACCGCCGAACAAATAAATGGGTTTGGAGGAAAAGCTGACGAGGAACTTTACCGTAAAGAGATCCAGGATGACCTTCGCGGTTCGCTCCAGCCCATACTTGGTCTTACCAAATTTGCGGGGGTGGTGGTTGACAACGACCTCAGTAATGCGCGCCCCAACCGAGTCTGCGAACACAGGGATAAAGCGGTGCATCTCACCGTAAAGACGGAATCCCTCCAGTACATCACGGCGGTAAGCCTTGAGCGTGCAGCCGTAATCATGTAAGTGAACGCCTGTCACCTGGGAGATCAGCCGGTTGGCAAGCATCGAAGGCAGGTTGCGGGTGACGGCATTATCCTTGCGGTTCTTGCGCCAGCCGCTGACGAGATCGTAGCCTTCATCAAGTTTAGTCAGCATCATGGGGATGTCTGCAGGGTCGTTTTGCAGGTCGGCATCGAGCAGCACAATGATATCGCCCTGGGAATAATCCAACCCGGCGGCAATGGCGGCGGTCTGGCCGAAGTTGCGGCGGAAAGAAATGACCCGTACATGCTCAGGGTCTTTTACAGCAAACTCTTCAAGAGCGGCAAGGCTTTTGTCGCGGCTGCCATCATCCACAAGAATGACCTCCCAAGTCTTATTAAGAGGCGGAATGGTCTTGTAAATGGCTTCAAATAACAGCGGAATATTTTCCTGTTCGTTGTAAACAGGCACTACAAGGGAAAGGTTCATGGCAATCGTTGAAATATCCTTAGTTCGGCGCCTTCATTACAGGAAGGCGAATCGACGGGTTTGGCAAATTCCTGGAATTCCTGCGGGGTGAGGAAATCCTTCCAGTTGGTGTAGCGTTTGGCTTCGATGATGAAGATATCGGCTTCGGCGCGCCAGCGGGAATCCAACTCGCTGTTCCAGTGGCTGAAGTAATAGAGCACATCCGGGTCGCCGCCAATGTGGAAAGTATACCCATCATTGATCTGCGGTGGGAAGATGCGCGCCTGCGGCACATAGATCATGGGAGTATAGGCGTTTCCGCCGTCCCAATATACCAGACTCTCGGGCGGAATGATCGAGGCAAGATACGCACCCAGGTTCTCATGATCACGGATGATATCGGTGTCACAATCGCGGCTGCTTTCACCAAGATGCAGGATGGGAGAGAAAATAAAGCCCGTAACAAGAAATGAGTTAGCAAGAGTAAGGGTAAAGCGGGGTTGCTTGCTTCTCTTCCAAATAAAAAACGCTGCAAGGAGCACGCCTAACCCGGCCAGAAAGCCGAGCGATGAACTCACCCAACGTTTGACTTGGGCAAGCGGCATGTCGAGTCCCTGAGTCAAGGCATCCACGATGGCGACAAAGCCAAACCCAGTAGAGCGAATGCGCGGAATGAGGGGCAGGTTGAGCAATCCATTGCCAACCTGTTCGAAAAGAGAAAAGCCGATCCCTGTTGCGACAACGATAACTACAAAGATTGTCAGAAGCTGTACAGCGCGGCTTGGGTTTTGATTCCATGCATGAGCAAAGGTGATAACGAAGAAGAGAATCCCAAGCGGGTCGAAAAAGCCAAGGTAATTCGAGAAGCAAAAAACGCAGGAATAGCTTTCATATTGACTTGCGATCGCCGCCCAGCCATGCATGAGAACGAGAATAAAATAACTCACAGCGAGGAAAAAAGCCGCCCGCATGGCAGGAGCAGGCCCACGGTCCGTGCGAGGCGGGAGAAGTATCAGACCGAAGAGGCTGCCGAGAATCGGGATGAAGTGATAACGAATCCCTTGGAAGAAGGAGTTGAGTCGATTCCAGAAATCAATGGCAGGGTCCCATACTGGAACCGAGTCGGTTGGGATGCGGAATGGGTCAAGAACAGGTGTGAGGGATTCAGGAAGCCACGGCGCCCAAATGGTCATGACGCGCGGCCAGTAATAAACGTGAAAGGCAAGAAATACTATCGACCCAGCGGCAAAAGCCCAGTTCCCCTTTTGTTTGCCATGCTGCCAAAAGATGTAAAGAATCAAAAAAGGCAAAATAGGCGCCATGTTCTGGCGGGTAAAGATGGCGAGGGCTGCAAGCACCGAAGCAAGGACAATCTGCCAGAGTGGGCGTTTTTCGGCGAGAACCAGCACACAGATCCATGCGAGGATGCAGGCGATGATGACCTCGGACACGGCGCGCGCATGCAACTTGATGATCATGGGGCTAAGAGCAAACACCCAAACCGTGAAAGCCGCCAGCCATGTCCCTGCCCAGCGGCGAGCCGTGATCCATACGCCAAGGATGGTCAGCAAGCCCAGAAAGATGGAAAAGTATCTGCCGGTGCGAAGCCCGGCACCAAAAATAAACTCAGCAAACCCTGGAATGAGAAAAGCAAAGGGAGCCTTGTTGGTCAACGGACCGTACGGCTCGAAGGGTTTATAGACACCATTCCAATAGAACATGCCCTTGATGAGATACGAACCTTCATCCAAACTGCTAACCGTGGTGTGAGCGTAGATCAACGCCTGGATTAAATAAAGAATCGCCCCCATGCCTGCCAGAACAAGCGGCAACCAGGGAGGCAATTCTTTTTTCATTCGAAATCCGGGTTTTATCATAAACCTAAAGTGGTGACCGCCTCTTCATAAGCGACAGTCACCCGGTAATGCTACCCCATTTTTTTATGGCGGGCCACATCGGAATCCACCATCATGGTCACGAGTTCCTTAAAGGTGACAGCAGGCTCCCAATTCAATTGAGTGCGCGCCTTGGTTGGGTCGGAGATAAGCAAATCAACCTCGGCAGGGCGATAGAAACGTTCATCCACCACCACGTACTCCTTGTAATCCAGGTCTACATGTGAGAAAGCGATCTCACAGAACTCCTGTACCGAATGGGTTTCGCCCATACCAATAACATAGTTATCAGGTTTCTCCTGTTGGAGCATCAGCCACATGGCTTGAACATAATCTCCAGCAAAGCCCCAGTCACGTTGGGAATCAAGGTTACCAAGGCGCAATTCCCTGGCCTTGCCCAGCTTTATCTTTGCAACAGCATCAGAGATCTTGCGCGTCACAAACTCCAAACCGCGACGCGGGCTTTCATGATTGAACAGAATCCCAGAGGTGGCATAGATATCGAAGGATTCGCGGTAATTCACTGTGATCCAATGTCCGTAGACCTTGGCCACGCCATACGGGCTGCGTGGGTAGAACGGCGTACTTTCCTTCTGTGGAACCTCCAGCACCTTGCCAAACATTTCACTCGAAGACGCCTGATAAAAACGGATCTTCGGGTTCACAAAGCGAATGGCTTCCAGCATACGCGTCACACCCAGGGCAGTGACGTCACCAGTGAGCGCAGGCTGATTCCAGGAAGTGGGTACAAAGGACTGTGCCGCAAGATTATAGACTTCTGTGGGTTTATGCTCCTCAATCAAGGAAAGCAAGGAACCCTGGTCCTGCAGATCACCCTGCAAAACAGTCACATCATCCAAAAGGTGCTCAATGCGTTCAAAGTTTACGGTGCTGGAACGGCGCACCATGCCAATCACACGATAGCCCTTTGAAAGCAATAACTCAGCAAGATAGGAACCATCCTGACCGGTGATCCCTGTAATAAGAGCAGTAGGCATTGTATCTCCTCAGTTCAAAATTCAGACGCTGAATTATACACCATGTCCCGCGTCCTTCTTGCGTTCACGCCATAGACCCCAGGCAAGAATCAGAGTCCATGCCCCCACGATCACCGCGACCATGACGGGAAAAGGCATCTGCATACCAATATGAAAATAACGATTTGCATACCATTGGGCAAAGACCCCGACAAAAATAATTTCCATCAACACCACACGCCTCACCCATGCATTAGCCGTCTCCCGCCACCAAACCCAGACATGCCCCGCAAGAATCGCATGCCATAGGAAAAGGATCGTCCGATAACGTGGATTATCCCATTGATCCCCTCCCCCGCGCAGCGCTGTGAACAGAATCCAGCCCCAAACAATCAACGTAAGCCACATCAGGAATTTTCGCTTCGCTTCCGCGCCGGTACCTGCTGCCGCCAACGGAGAAAGGATCAACGCTGGAAGCAGAACATACCAACCCAACGAACGCACGATTCCGATCACCTTCCAGATGACGGTGGTCGGGGCGATAAGTATCGCTGGGAGAACCGGCTGCAACGAACCGTAAGTCACAACAAAGGGCAGGCGAATCCAGCGCGGCCATTCATCGAACAACTTTTGGACCCAGCCGGACTCTTCTTCGATCTTATAGATATTCCAGCGCAGTGACTCGCGGATAAAGTTGTTGATCACCGCCAAGGGCGTTCCGCCGCCCAAATTGCCCTGCCTGTCCAAAGATGAAGAGAGCAGGAATAACCCAGCCAGGAACACAAGCAGGGCAACAACGATCATCCACCAGGAAAGGCGCCCACGTTCGCTGGCAAAATACACCCACCCACCCAGGATAATCAATGTAACCAGAGCTATGGATGGAGAAACAAGCAGCATGCCCGCAATGCCCAACGCGAGCCATGCCAGCGAATTTTTATTATGTTGAACCTGCCAGTCTGTAAAACCCCACAATGCAAATGCGCTGAATGCATGCAGATAGGGTTCTCGCATGGCAGAGCCGCCGAGTAGAACACTTTCGGGATACAAAGCAAAAACCCAGCCCGCGGCCATGGCAGTCTTTTCTCCCCATTGAATGGTCGCCGCTTTCCATAAAAAGGGAACACCCAACGCACCCATCAACGCAGACAAAAGCACAAGCATCAACAAACGGTGAGCATCGGGAGAGAGATAACGGTAGATCGATGCACTGAACGCCAGCAAACCACCATACTGGTCGTAGGCAAATTTACGATTGAACGCGTCAAAGACCGGGTGGGCGGAGGCCGCCAGGTCCCAAGCTTGGTCATCGCGTCGATGCGCATCCGTGAAGACATGGCCAGACTGGTCATCCGAATCGTCATAGCCGAAAAGGGGCAACAGCAGATAGGTCGAAACACCGCCAGCAAACCGAAAGGTAAAAGCAAGCGCAACCATCCACAAAAGGATTCTTCCACCGCCTGCCCAGCGGGTGGATATGGTTAATAGGAAAAGGGAGAGAAAAAACAGAATGGTGAAACCAAGCCAGCCAATGAACCAATTCCCCGGCTGGATCGAAGACAAGCCAGCGCCTATTGCGAGGGAAAGGGGCAGACTCCACAACCAGTCACGTCGATAGAAATATTTCATATTCACACTTTTACCATGAAATAATAGGATGGTGTCGGGTGGGTCTATTTACACCCAATGACTTTATACACCCTTGCAGAAGGCAACTCGAAGGCAGGTTGGTACCATTTGGGAAATTCCTCTAATTGGAGGGGATCAAAACTTTGCGGCATTCCACCGACATATATATAGTCAAGTTTCCCTTTACATAGCTCAGTATGGATGTTCGGCGCAGTAAAGGTCAATCCCTGCCAGGCAAAGGCTGTCGTTCTAGAGATAAGCGGTTCGATCCAGATTCCGGCATCCACACCGGTTTGGGCCTGGGGCGATTCAAGGGATGTCACGTATAGGTTGGTGGATGCAATCAATACTTTTGAATCGTCTGGGAGAGCATTGTCCATCCAGGTGATGGCTGCAAAATCGTCGTGACTAACAAAGCGGCAGCAAACGGATGCGTAAAAGTCGTGATGGAGAACGGCGTTAAGAAGAACCAACCCAAAGGCAGAAAAAACTACGAAGCGCCCGGGCAGGCTCCAGTTCGGGAGGAGGCGTTGAATCCACTTTAGCAGGCCCGCCAATCCCAATCCACCCAACAGAGAAAGGGGGAGGTAAAGCAGCATCTGTACATAGGGACGGTCCAATAAGGTGAGCGTCCCATGAACCGGAAGGGTGATCGGGGCAAAAAGGGCAAGACCCAAAAGAGCGAGTATTCCGAGCAGGGGAAAGGTTAGCTCTGTAAAAAAAACAGATGAGGCGAGGGTCAACAGCGCCATGAGAATAAGCATCCAACCATCTTTTTGAATGTACCCCTCCAAAAGAAGCTTAAGCGTGGGGCTGGCTCGAGCGATGTAAATATCAACAGCAAGCAGGATCAAGACCGACCCAAAACCTATATAGCGGTATAAAACAGGCCAGCGCTTCCATAAGGTGGTGATGAGCCAGGCAACGAGCACCAACCCATATACGACCAGAGTGCGTAAATGGATAAAAGCAGAGACTGTCATACCAACGCCAAGAAGAACAAGGACAGACCTGCCTGTACCTTTTCGATATAAGATGTAAGCAAGCCCCAGCACAAAATGAGCGCAAACCAGGCTCAACAGTGCGGGATATTTTCCCCAATTCAAGAGATGGGCCGGCATATGAAAGCCAACACCAGCCAGCAAAGATGTGAAGAGGGCCGCCGCCGTTGAGTCTGTTTCATGGCGCACAATGAAGAATAGGGAGACAGGCAGAAGCGCCAAAACGAGTTGGCCAAAGACAAGCATAACCTCCACAACGCTCAGACGAAAGAAGTGAGAAAGCGCCGCGTTTAAGGCATGATAGCCAAGGTGATATAGAGTCCCGGTCAGGCCTGTGGAGATGGCCCTTTGTTCATAGGAATCCAGTACATACTGAATGAGGCGGTAATGTTCCGCCGAATCGAAATAGGACGGCAGAAAGGTATCCTTTAAAAAAGCGAAGCGCAGGATGATAAAAGCAAACAGAACAAGGGCTAAAAGAACGGAAGGGCTGGAAATGCGTTTGAATCTAACGATAAATAGAGATGCAATTGCCAGCACAGTAGAAAGGATTCCCCCAACAATCTCCCCGAACAAAAAAGAAGAACCAAACAAGAAAAGAAGCAGGAAAAAGGCGGGCACAATCCAGCCTGCAGCGCTTAGTGAAAAATATTCATCATCGCTAATGGCATGCTTGAAAGATCTTTCAAGCATGCCGCGCATGACCATCCCCCCCCAGAGAATGATGAGCAATATGTAGGTCGCTGCCCAGCCATGCTCGCGTAATGCAGCCAGGCCGTCCAGCCAGACAGTCATTTATGGATAGCTCGGGTAGGAAACAGACGAAGTGGCGGTAGGAGTGCCCCTAGCCACCGAGACAGAGGTTTCGGTGGCCGCCACTACGGAAGTAGCCCTGATGGTTGGAGTAGCAGTTATGGAAGAGTCTATAGGGGTAGCGGTTATGGAGGACGCTGTCGGCGTGGCAAGGGCCTCGGTGGATGAAGCATCTTCAGAGGGCTGGGTGCGAGGCGAAGTTTCTCCTGCAACAACAAGGAAGGCGGTCAGGGTAAATTTTCCCTGAGCGAGAGGCTGGTCATCCTTGATCGAAACGACCTGGACTTCAAACCGTTCTTCCAAGTTGAGTGCACCGCCAACGCAGTAGACGCTGGTCTTTACTTCATCGTTCTTGTCGCATTCGTAAACGATTTCCTCCCCGGTCTCACGGATGACCTTGAGGTAAAAGGCCGGGAATTTCTCTTCCTCGGGGACATATAGGTTGACAATCGTATTTCCGTCGGCATCTCGGCCAAAGGAGAAAACGCACATTTCCTTCAGTTCCTCGCCGCAAGTATCGAAGGAAATGGGATTCGCAAAACTGCCAGGGGCCTGCTGGAGTCTGTACAGGCGCACGCCAAACCAGATAAGAAGGCCCAGGACGGCTATTCCTGCGAAAGCAAAGATCAAGATTTTAGGTTGGGTAAGCTTTTTCAACATCGTGCCCATTCTACCGCACAAAAATAAGTCTCTTCTTATATAATCGACACACGGAAGACCGGTTTTTTTAATAAGTAAGGAGAACCCCATGAGCGACCCCATTTTGAACGAACAGATCGAATATTATCGGGCACGCGCCAAGGAGTATGACCAATCCATTTCGAGCGCGGTGGAATTGTTCGAAGCAGGGAAAGGGATGCTTCTAAACCTGGGTAATTTCGATCAAATCCTCGAGCTGGCTTGCGGAACCGGGTTTTGGACGGAAACCCTTACCAAAATGGGAGGCGAGGTCACTGCGGTAGATGCCGCGCCGGAGATGCTTCAGATCGCTCGCGAACGCTTGGGCGAAAAGGGAATCACCTACCAACAAGCGGATTTGTTCAAATGGGAGCCAGAGCGGGAATATGACCTGGTCTTTTTTGCAAACTGGCTTTCGCACGTGCCGCCCTCAGCATTGGAAACATTTTTAAGCAGGGTGCAGCGCGCTGTCCGTCCAGATGGATACCTTGCAATTGTAGACCAGTATGCGCCCAGCGTAGCGGATGAGATCATTGCAAAGGATGATTTTTATGCGAAGCGTCCGTTGGAAGACGGGCGTGAGTTCACAATTGTGAAGGCATTTTATAATTTAAATCTTCTGGAAGGCAAACTAAACAACCTCGGTTTCGAGGTCTCGACCACCAAATTCACAGAGACTTTCTTTTTCCTCTCTGGAAAACGAGTGGGATGATCGATGACCCTTTTTGAAACGTCCCATCTCCACATCAGACATCTAAAGCCGGAAGATACGGATTCCATGTATGCGATCTTTAGCCTGCCCGAGGTCACCCGCTGGATGGGCAACGGGGAAACACTTTCTCGTGATTTATGTGAAAAATGGATACAGGTCTCGCTTCGCAACTACGAGACGAAAGGCTTCGGCGCTTCGGCAGTGATCGAAAAAGAAAGCGGCAGGTTTATCGGATGCAGTGGCATTGTCTATGATGCCGAACGCAATGAGCCTGAGATCATTTACGCCTTTCACCCAAACGCCTGGGGAAAAGGCTATGCCAGCGAACTGGTGCCTGCCATGCTGGATTATGGATTAAATCAATGCGGGCTGAGCTACATCCTCGCCACCATTGCCGCCGATAACAAAGCCTCTGCCCATGTGGTCGAAAAGGCAGGGATGAAGTTCATTCGGGAAGAATCCAACCCCGATGGGCATATGACGCTCGTATATCAAATTGACCCAAAATGAATGGTACCAGGCCGCATATGTCACAGCAGGATGCGATTCATATTCTGCGTTTGTTTGAAGAGAATCAGATCACGGTTTGGGTGGATGGCGGCTGGGGTGTGGATGCTTTGCTCGGTGAGCAGACGCGCATCCACAATGACCTGGATATTGCCCTTGCCCATAAAGACGTCCCTCTGCTTCGTTCACTTTTGGAAGAACGCGGATACAAAGATATTCCCCGCAATGATAGTTGGGAATGTAACTTCGTACTCGGCGATGACTTCGGGCACGAAGTGGATGTCCATTCCTACACCTTTGACTCTGAAGGGAATAATATCTTCGGGGTAGCCTACCCCTTCGACTCTCTGACCGGCAGCGGTGACATTATTGGATACCCGGTGAAATGCATTTCGCCTGAATGGATGGTTAAATTCCATACTGGTTACATGCTGGACGAAAACGATTATCATGACGTAAGGTTCTTATGTCAGCGTTTTGACATTGAGATTCCCCCAGATTACGATGAGTTTATTCAAAAGGAGAAGAACAAAATGGCCTTCAACGTCGAAACCTCCACACCTTCCAACACCCCAACTCCCATTGGCCCCTACAATCACATAGCCAAAGTCGGTTCCTTTATCACCATCGGCGGCACCGCCGGTGTTAACCCTGCCACAAGTCAGCTCGCGGGAGAAGATGTCTTTTCACAAACTGCGCAGATCCTTGAATCGTTCAAGGTGATGCTCGAATCCGTGGATTCGGACCTGGATCACGTTATCCACATCAACATCTTTCTCAAGAACATGAGCGACTTCGAGGAAATGAACCGTGCCTACATCAGCAAAATGGGCGACCACCGCCCTGCACGGACAGTCATCGGTGTGAATGAACTCCCCAAGCCCGGTGTATTGTTGACGATGAATTTAACGGCAGTGACAAAAGAGTAGAGACAACAAGACTTCCGGAGTCTCAGAGACTCCGGAAGTCTTGTTGTTTACGACGGGAAAATCTTCTCGAACACTTCGGGGCAATACTTATGCACCATCTCGCTTGAAATGCCATTCTCTTTGCATATTTCTGCGTACAGGTCCACACTTGGACGGCGGATGCGTTTTTGGGTATCAAGATCAAGCCCCCAGAGTCCGAAGCGATATTTCCATCCAAAGCTCCATTCAAAATTATCCACCAGCGACCAATGGTAATAGCCCTTGATCGGCCAGTTAAAATTGACCGCGCGCCACATCTGGTGGATGTGCTGCACTGTGTATCTGGGACGAATGGCATCATCGGCGGAGTTGACTCCGTTCTCGCTGACGAGGATGGGCAGATTTGGAAACATGCGCACGATCCATTTCAGGCCTTCGAACATGCCATCTGGTTCGTTGGCGAGAAAACCATCATCGCTCAGTTCCGCATCTTTTCGAAAAAAGTTACGCCCAAAGAGGGTGCCGGGCTTTAGCAGATCAAAAGTGACATATTCCCGAGTGTAATAATTAAAACCGAAATAATCCTGTGTTCCCTTGGCTTCCGGGATCCGCACGGAACCGATGGGCGAACGCATGACTCCTTCCGCCAGTGCCGAGGGGAAACCGAGGTTGATCCCGCTGAAAAAATTCTTCGCCGCCCATTTATCCAATGGCGACCAGGCATGATGCGGCGCAATGGAACGGTAGTGATGAGCAAATCCCACGCGCGCTTCCGGCTGAAGCATGTGGATGGCGCGATACGCGGCGGCATGTCCGCGGATCAGATTGGCTTGCACTTGCATGGCCTGACCCAAATTATTCTTGCCAGGCGGGAAAGAGTCAATGCTACCAGCCACATATCCATTCAATGCATAACCGGTCGGCTCGTTGATCGTACACCAGAGCGTGCAATACTCTTTTAGCGCATCCACTGTTTTGCGGACGAACTTCTCGAACAACGGAACGACGGCTTCCGTTTCCCAACCGCCCAGTTCGCTAACCCATAAAGGATCAGTGAAATGATGCAATGTAACCATCGGCATGATGCCGCGTTCTTTGAGCCCACGCAGCATGGCGCGGTATTTCTCAATGGCTTCCTCGTCCCATGTATCGGGCGTGGGTTGGATGCGGCTCCACTCCACCGATAGACGATGCGCGTTCTGTCCCGTTTCGGCGGCGCGGTCGAAGTCCTCCCTCCAGCGGCCACCCCACCAATCGGCAGCCAGACCAGACATCCCGTTGGTATGACCGTCCTGTTCCCACTTCCACCAATTGTTGTTCGTGTTGTTCCCCTCCACCTGATGTGCGGCAGATGCCGTCCCCCATAAAAATCCTTTTGGAAAATGATAGGTGCCTTGAGGCATGATGTTCTCCGTTTATATCGTAGGGGCGACCTTCACGGTCGCCCTATTTTAGGAATAAGCATGGGAGGGGCAAGCCCATCCCCTACATTCGATTCAAATATGCCAGATACAACGCCACAGACCCCGCCACCGCCGCATTGAGCGATTCGATCTGCCCCTTCATCGGCAGCTTTAGGACAATGTCACATTTCTTGCGCGTGAGGTCGTGCAGACCTTCGCCCTCGGAACCGACAACGAGTCCTAGCGCGCCTTTGAGGTGACGAGAATTCGCCTCCACCTCCGCCCCGGCCTGGTCCAAGCCTACGAGCCAGATGTCTGCATCTCGAAGCGCATCCATCGCCTGCGAGAGATTCGACTTGGCGATCAGCATATGCTCGCTCGCCCCCGACGAAGCATTGACCGCCGAGGGAGTCACCTCCACCGAGCGCGCCAGCGGGATGATGATGCCATGCACACCCACCGCCTCTGCCGTGCGGATGAGCGTGCCAAAGTTTTGTGGGTCTTGCAAAGAGTCGAGGATGAGAATGAAGGGCGGCTCGTCTTTGATGCCATCCAGAATATCCACCAAGTCTGAATACGGGTAGCCGCTAACCTCTGCCACCACCCCCTGATGGTTCTGGTTGACCTTATCGAGCTTTCCGCGCGGCACGCGGCTGACCTTGATCTTCTGCTGCGCAGCGAATTTGACGATCTCTGCCAGCTTGCCTTTTTCCTGCGCCCCTTCGGCAATCTCAATCGAAAATATCTGCCTGCGTTTTGCGCGCAAGGCTTCATACACGGCGTTGCGTGAGTAGATGAGTTCTTTCATATCGCCCCTGATTTTACTTGATTAAGAAAGTAGGTCACGCTTGATACCCGTAAAAGATACTTAGCGTGACCTACAAAATTTACGAATGACCTCCCCAGATTTCTACATCTCCCTCGGCGCCCTCAGGGATTCGAGCCTGCCGCGCAGTTCGATGCGGCGCGCATCTGCCGAATGGCGGATGTCACTGAGGAAGTTCTGTCCGCGGTCGCGCAACTGGCCGCGCAGGTTCTCACCGGATTCGGGCGCAAGCAAGAGCGCCACCGTCGCGCCGACCAGGCTGCCCACCAAAATGCCAATCAAAAAGCCAAACATTCTTCGCATGGTATATCTCCTTCACGGAAACTTGATAGGTTTTGAGACAAAGTTCTGACAAATTTATTATAGGCGAAAAAAGGAAAATATGGAATAATGGAAGCGTCGCACGTATCCCTGTGAACGTGACGACACAAATCCAACCAACCGAAATTACGCGCACATTCAGGGGAGCAGCGCGTTACGCGGACTCTACCTTGACCGGAGGGTACCTTGTCTACCACAACCATTTCCACCAACACGTCACCTCGAAAAAAAGTGACGACTCTCACGTTCCGACAAAAAAAGGAACGCGGCGAGCCGCTCACCATGCTAACCGCCTACGACTATCCCACGGCCATGGCTGTGGATAAGGCGGGCGTCGATTCCATCCTCGTGGGCGATTCGCTCGCAATGGTCGTCCTCGGCTACGAGAACACTTTGCCCGTCACCATGGATGAAATGCTTCATCACGCGCGGGCAGTGGCTCGCGGCGCAAAGTCCTCCCTTCTCATCGGCGATATGCCGTTCATGTCGTACCAGGTCTCTGTTGAAGATGCGCTTCGCAACGCCGGGCGCTTCCTGCAACAAGGTGGCATGGACGCGGTCAAACTTGAGGGCGGGCGCGAACGGGCTGATGCTGTCCGTGCGATCACGGGCGCAGGCATTCCCGTGATGGGACATCTCGGCCTCACGCCGCAATCGGTGCATCAATTGGGCGGGTTCCGCGCACAGGGCAAAACGGCTTCGGCAGCAAAACGACTATTTGAAGACGCCCAGATCCTCGAAGAAGCAGGAGCCTTCAGCCTCGTGCTTGAGTCGGTCCCTGCACGGCTGGCGGAATACATCTCCAAACACATTTCCATTCCCACCATCGGCATCGGCGCGGGCGCAGGCTGTGACGGCCAGGTGCTGGTCACACACGACCTGCTTGGTCTGTTCGAGCGTTTCACGCCGAAGTTCGTCAAGAAATATGCCAGCCTGCACGAGACGATGACCCAGGCATTCGCCGATTACATCGACGATGTCGAGTCGAAACGCTTCCCTGCTGTGGAGCACACAGTCGAAATGAGCGACGAAGAATGGGATGCCTTTCAAAAGGAATTGAAATGAAAGAGAATATCCTGCTGGTAGGCACAGGCGCACTTTCCACATTATTCGCGGCACGCCTGAGTGAGGCCGGGCACGACATCTCCATGCTGGGCACATGGCAAGACGGCCTGTCTGCGCTTAATCAAAACGGTGCGCGTGTTACAGACGCGAACGGAAAGGAACGCGCCTTTCATGTCCATGCCACAAATAACCCCGCCGACCTATCGGGGGTCAAACATGCCATCATTCTGGTCAAGTCCTGGCAGACCAAACGTGTGGCGGAAAAATTAAAGGGCATCCTCGCGCCGGATGGGATGGTACTGACTCTCCAAAACGGACTCGGCAACCGCGAAACGCTCGCACGCGACCTGGGGGCTGGGCGCGTGGCCCTGGGCGTGACCACCACTGGAGCCACCCTGCTCGGGCCGGGTCTCGTCAAAGTTGGCGGCGAGGGAGTCATTTCACTGGAACAGAATCAGGCTCTCGGTCCGTTGGAGGCGGCGCTTCGGTCCTCCAATTTCAATTTGCAGATCGTCGCGGATGCCCGATCGTTGATCTGGGGCAAGCTCGTCATCAACGCGGCCATCAATCCGCTGACGGCTTTGCTGCGCATCCCGAACGGAGAGTTATTGTCGCACCCGTGGGCACGCAAGGCCATGTCTGCCTTGGCGCGTGAGGCGTCGGAGGTGGCGCAGGCGGAGCATGTGAATCTACCCTTCAGCAATCCCATCGATGCGGTGGAGGAAGTGGCGCGTAAGACGGCTAAGAATCTTTCCTCCATGTTCCAGGATGTGCGACGCGGCGCCCCGACCGAGATCGACGCCATCTGCGGCGCAGTGACCGAGCGCGGCAGGGAGCACGGGGTTAGCACCCCTTACAACCTAGCCTGCTGGCAGTTGGTATCGTCGATGTAAGATTGAATACTCCAGGAAAAAAGCCACAGATCTTTTTGTTCTGTGGCTTTTTTTACGTGAAAGTATGTATCACTTTGAAATCAGATAAGCGCCCAACAATAGTGTACCCACCCCCGAGAGGCGCACCCAATTTATCGAGTTTTGAGGCACGCCCAGCCAGCCAAAATGGTCAAGCAATAAACCGATACTCATTTGAGCAAGGATCAACAGAGCCGTGGTCATCCCAACACCAACACGCGGCAGGGTGTACGAAAACGTAAGGTAAAGTAACACACCCAAAAGCCCTGCGAAAAAATAAGGCAGCGGAAGCTTTTTGACTTCCGAAAGACCAACACCACCCATAAAAAGAAGAAACAAGCCGGTAAAGAGCGCTCCACCCGTATGGATGATCAAACTGCTCCCAAGCGGACCAAGGCGCTGGCTCATTGCTCCCGACATCGGACCTTGCAGCCCAACTGCCACACCGCCCAGCAAGCCTACAATCACAACGATCAGTGTGCTCGAAAAGTTATTCATTTTCTCTCCTTTAGAAGATGATTTCCGGCGATCATATTCCCCACTCATTATGCGGACATCCCTTCTATAAGGGATATTTTGTAACTTAAATTAATCCGTGTCCCTTTGCGACCGCCACTGCAGCTGTCCGATTTTTGACGGAAAGTTTTCGGTAAATAGACTTGAGATGCGCATTGACTGTATGAGGGCTGATCGTGAGCCTTTCGGCGACCTCTTTGTCAGTCAGTCCCTGGGCTATCAGGGTCAGAAGCACCGTCTCTTTTTGTGTGAGCGTACCGAGCGATCTCCCGTTGGTTTTGACTTCGGACTCCATTTCCAGGATCGAAGCGAGATTCGCATCTTCTGCCCGTTCAAAGAGCATTTGAAAATGTGCCTCACCCAGTTTTTTTCGAATTCGATCCAACGCGATCTCATAATCCAGGCTATCGCCAAGTTCAAGCCTGGCGCCAATCTGCCCGAGCAAGCGTGATGCGCTGACAAGCCGATGAGCGGCCTGCCGGATAAGCCCTCTTGAAATCTCGAAACGGCTCAGCCCGATTATGGATAATGCCATGCCGTGTTTTGCGGGGCCTTGTCTCCAAAACTTTAATGTTCTTGCAAAGGTTTCGCCGGACCTGGCGCTGTTGTTCGCCAGGTTTGCAAATGCAAGATTTTGTAATGCCAGCATGTATGCCCCACGATTTCCAAGCTTATCGAAAAGCGAAGCGCTTTCTTGAAAATACCCCACCGCCTTCCGATCATTCCTGCGCGAACGCTCGAGTTCGCCCAATGCATTGAACATCCATGCGCTGCCCATTTGGTAATTATTCTTTTCGCACAGGCTTTTGCCATACTCATGATATTCGAGCGCCTCAGAGAAATTCCCCTTGATCGTTGCCAGCCTCCCAAGCCCGTTGACGGCGTCTGCGATGTAACGGTCATTCCCCTCCTGCTGCCCAATGTCAAGATACGATCTATAAAAAGAGGATGCCCTGTCATAGTCACCTCTTCGAAATGCAACCTCTCCCAGGCCAATGAACATCGAAACAAGACTGCGGTGGTCGCCTGCGTCTATTGAATGTTCAAGCCCTCGCTCATAATATGTTGCGGCACGTTGATATTCGCTTTGGTGGCGCAGGAGTGTTCCAAGCATCCAATAATACTCGGGGAGGGATTTCCGTTCGATTTGCCTCATCTCAATTGGCTGGGCAAACCTGAGCAGCCAATCGATCCCATCCCCAAGCTTTTCGTACGTCTCCCAATATGGGAACAAGATCTTTACCAGGGGCAATGCCGCTTCATAGTGTCCGATATCGACAAGCATATCCAGAGAGGTGTAGAGATGATCGATCCGGCTTTCAAGGCGCGGCAGAAACGCAAATTGGTTTTCAGGATTCATTTGAATAAACCTTCCATCTCACAGGTCAATGCCAACACTAAACCAGGCTTATTATAGCCAGAGGTGGAAAATCCCATTCCTCCCACAAAATCGGTGACTTTTATCCACAATAGTAGGTGACTTCGTTTCTGCCCTCCCAAAATGACGCATGGTAAGATAAATAAAACCTTTAACGTTAGGAGGCGTTCATGCGCAAACTGATTCTGATATTAATGCTGGGGGCGTTTTTTGCGTTCCCCTTTTCCGCATCCGCACAATCTGATGCGGCTCTTTCCAATGTTGTCGTGCAATTATGGCCCGAATATGACCAGCCATCCATGCTGGTGATCGTGGATTTTCAACTGGCGGCAGATGCGCCTTTGCCCACCACCTTAAGCTTCCGCATTCCACAGACAGCAAATTTGATCGCCGTGGCAGCCAGCGCCGGAGACAATGGATTTATGACGGTGCCTTTCGACGGCCCGACCGTTGAAGGAGAGTTTCAAACATTCAGCATGACCATCGAGGAAAATACCTCGTATCGCTTTGAATATTACGAAGCGCTCAGCTTCAATGGGAATCAGCGCCTCTTTACCTACCTTTGGGATAGCCCCTACTCTGTAGATTCCTTCGCAGTCAACCTGTTGGAGCCGCTGGATGTCACCTCCCTGACCATGAACCCAGACTATGACTCCATGGACACATCTCAGGGAGCAAAATATTACACAGGCAAATCCGTAAAGCTCGCTAGCGGGGAACAATACACTCTGACCCTGGAATACGAAAAGACGACCGATACCCTGGTTTCGCAGGCACAAGCCATCCAACCCGCCGCTCCCGTGGACGAGAACACGCCGGGACGGGTATCGCTCAACAACACCCTGCCCTACATTATCGGCGGGTTGGGAGTCGTGATGATCCTTGGCGGAATCGTGTATTACTTCCGGGCCGGGCGAAACACAGCTCCAAGACCCCGCCGTAGACATTCCCTCTCCGAAGCGGAGGAGAATGGCGGCGATCACTACTGCCCGCAATGCGGGGCGCGCGCCAAATCCAACGACAGGTTCTGTCGAACCTGCGGAGCAAGGTTAAGGCATCAGGAAGAATGAAAAGAGGAGGCCCTAAAGGTTTATTGAGACCTTTAGGGCCTAACTATCCAGAAACATGAACAATACGCCTTTGATCGTCATCAACTTCTTTTATGGCCTCGCGTTCTTCAGCATGGGCCTGCTGGTGGCAATGGAAGGTGGCCGCTCCACCGATGCGCGTTTGCGCATGGCGTTGCGTCCGTTGGCGGGCTTTGGTCTTGTTCATGCCGTACACGAGTGGATGGAGATGTTCCGGGTTATGGGGCATTACAGTTCGTTCTTGTCCACCTTATATCCCGTGCTCGCTCTATCCATTCTCGCATTCTCCTTTCTTTCACTCGCTGCATTTGGCGCCTATCTGGTTCTGGGAAGCGAATCCACCTGGCGTGTAAGCCTCATCATTCCGCTGGCCCTGGAGGCCATCTGGGTCTACGGGTTGCTCGTCTTCAAGGGGAAATACCCTAATGCCGATATTTATGCCATTGCCGATGTCTGGACGCGCTATTCGCTCGCCATTCCTGCCGGGCTGCTTGCCGCGGCGGGGCTCATCGTCCAGCAGCGTGCCTTCCGTCGTGCGGGGCTCATCAGCTTCGGGCGTGACAGTCTGTGGGCCTCGGTAGCCTTCGGTTGGTATAGCCTGATCGGCCAGCTTTTTGTCCAGCCCAGTGCGCTCCCACCCTCCACTTTTCTCAACTCAGATCTATTCCTAAGTTTTCTTGGCTTCCCCATCCAATTGCTGCGCGCCGTGGCGGCTGCGTTTGCCTCTGTTTTTGTGATCCGTTTTTTGCGCGCCTTTCAGGTGGAAAGCGACCACAAGATCGCGCAATTACAGGAACAGCAGTTGCATGAATCCCATCAGCGTGAACAGTTAAGGGCCGAACTCTTTCGCAAGGTCGTCGGTGCTCAGGAATCCGAACGTCAGCGCATTGCCCGCGACCTGCACGACGAAACCGGCCAATCCCTCACCGCCATTGGCATGGGCCTGCGCGGCCTATCGGATGAGACTGACTCAAAGAGGCGAGTCGCCACTCTGACCCAGTTGCAATCCCTAACCTCGGACTCCATCCGTGAACTGCAGCGCATCATCTCGGACCTCAGGCCTGCTCACCTGGATGACCTGGGCCTTTCCGCCACTTTGAGATGGTACGCTTCGCGCGTCCACGAGCTGACTTCCATCCATGTGCGCGTTGACCTCGAAGGCGACGAACCCATGCTAGACGATGCTGTGAAGATCACCATCTTTCGCATTGTGCAAGAGTCGTTGAATAACGTGGTCAAGCATGCACAGGCCACGAACGTCAACGTCAAGGTCCATTATCTCGAAAGGGAAGTCCGCATTCATGTGCGTGATAACGGCATCGGCTTCGACATGGACGCGGTGCAAAGTCGCATTGGGCGGGTGTCGCTTGGGCTGGCAGGCATGGACGAACGCGCGGCGCTGCTCGGGGGGGCTGTCACCATCAGTTCGAGGCCCAGCTACGGCACGGAGGTCGAGGCGGTCATTCCATTGATGCTCCATGTCCAGGTCAACAAGCAAAAAAGTCCCATGGGAGAAAAGTCATGAAAATCCGTTTGTTGTTGGTGGACGATCACGCCGTGGTGCGTACCGGCTTGAAGATGCTGTTGGGCGGGCAGGAAGATATGGAGATCGTGGGAGAGGCGGGTTCCGCTGCTGAAGCATTGACCGAGGCTGAGCGTGTCGGCCCGACCGTGATCCTTATGGACATCGGCCTGCCCGATAAGACCGGCATTGAAGCCACGCGCATCATCAAGGCCAAGTTCCCAGATGTGAATATTGTGGCGCTCACCATTCATGAGGATGAGGAATATTTCTTTCAGATGTTAAATGCGGGGGCTTCTGGTTACGTTCCCAAACGTGCCGCGCCTGAAGAGCTGATCACGGCCATCCGCGCGGCGGCGAGCGGTGAGGTGTATCTCTATCCCTCCATGGCGAAATTACTCGTGCGTGACTTTCTCAACGTGGAACGCCCCGCCGGAGAAACCATCGACCTCGATGGTCTGACCGACCGCGAACAGGAAGTGCTCACCAAACTCGCCGAGGGTGCCAGCAACAACGAGATCGCCGATGCTCTCGTCATCAGCCCCAAGACCGTCGAACGTCATCGTGAGAACATCATGCGCAAGCTCAGCCTGCACTCCCGCGCTGAACTGGTACGTTACGCCATCCGTAAGGGGATTATCAAGGCGTAGGATTTATGTCATGCTGAGCACCGATTTTCAGGCACGAAGCATCTCTATTTCAATCTTCTTAGAGACCCATCGCCAAGGAACGGCTCAGGGTGACATACTACCATTGAAGTTTACACCTTCACCGGGTTACTCAACTTTCCCAACCCTTCGATCTCAACTTCCACAACATCGCCGTTCTTCAACTCACCCACGCCTGCGGGCGTGCCAGTGAAAATCAAATCACCCGGCTCCAGGGTCATGACCGAGGAAATATACGCCACCAGCGTGCCGACGTTGAAGACCATATCGCGGGTGGAAGCCATCTGGCGCATCTGTCCGTTCACGCGGCAGGTCACTACCGCATCCGAGGGGTCGAAGTCCGTGTCGATCCACGGGCCGAAGGAGCAGAAGGTATCGAAGCCCTTGGCGCGCGTCCATTGACCATCCGTCTGCTGTAAATCGCGCGCCGTCACATCATTACCGACCGTATAACCGAAGATATATTCCTTGGCGCTCTCGGCCGTGACATTCTTTGCCCGCATTCCGATCACCACCACCAATTCGCCTTCATGCTCCACCTGCTTCGATTGCGGCGGCAGGACGATGGACTCCCCGGTCGAAATGATCGAAGAGGGCGGCTTCAAAAAGATGAGCGGCACCTTCGGCACTTCATTGCCCAACTCTTTGGCATGTTCCACATAATTGCGTCCCACGCATACGATCTTGCTCGGCAGACAGGGCGCAAGCACGCGCACCTCCTTGAAGGGAGTCTTCGCCTCACGGCGGCGATATTCGCCAAAAACATCCCCCTGCACTTCACCGACCTTGTCTTCCAACATCCAGCCGTAAGTGGGCGCATCTCCATTGATTTGATAACGGATGATTTTCATTTTGTATTTCCTTAATAATCACTTTCCCTTGTATTCATTGATATTCAACCGATCCACATCCAGCAGCAATTCACTAATGGGTCGGTTTAACACCGGATGAACCAGGTCTGATGCGATATCGTTCAATGGCACAAGCACAAAGGCCCGTTGATGCAGGCGCGGATGCGGCACCACCAGCGGCGGCGAATCGAGTACAAGATCATCGTAAAACAAAATATCCAGGTCGATCACCCGCGGGCCATTTTGAAAGGTCGGCTTGCGCCCCAACACCACTTCCAAACGTTTTAAATGTCCCAGCAGCGCCTCCGGCTGCATGTAGGTTTCCACCTTTACCACCTGATTCAAAAAAGCGGGCTGGTCGTCATGCCCCCACGGAGGTGTTTCATACACAGGCGATTTTTCCTCCACATCCATTTGCGGCGTAAGATTCGAAATGGCGTTCTTCAAATTCGCCAGCCGATTTCCCAAATTGCTTCCCAGCGCAAGATAAACGACGTGATCCATCTCTACTCCTTACAAGGCATGTTCGTCGTAATGTTCCACCACATCGGCGGCAAGCCATTCTTCGATGGTCGGGTTTTCGAATGCACTTTCAGGAAGCCCGCGCACGAGCTCGATCATCTGTAAACGCTTTTGCTCGAATAATGCCCGGATCTCTTCGGCGCTTGTATCCTTGTACTTTGCCACGATCTCTGCATTAAACGCATCCGTATCTGCCGGGCCTTTGTACGTAAAGGCCGGGTCTTTCAATGCACCCTGCACGGCGGCCACACCTTCATCCCACCACACAAACGCATGAGCCAGAAGGTCTTCAAACCGATCCACACTCTGCTTCTTCAGGAACTCCCCGGCATCCTCCAGCGCATCGAACTTCGCAATATAGGTTCCCCATTCATGTTCAAGCGTATCGAGCGTGAGGAACTTGCTCAACGCGACAAGGTGCTCGCGGGCATGATGAATAAATATGCCGTTGATGCGTCCCTGAATACGGCGATCCTCGAACACCGCATCATTCATCGCCTTCAGGTCGGCTGCAGCCTGCTGACGCGTCTTTTCAAAGTGAGCCAAAAACTCCACCGGGTCCCAATCCTTATATTTGGCGACCGCCTCCGCATTGAATGCATCGAAGTCATACTTCTTTCTCGGGAAGTCACGATTCTCCGCCAACGCCAGGATGGCAGGCATCACATCCTCCCACCACGCCAGAATATGCGCCAGCATATCGCGGAAACGATCATAGCCCTGCCTGCGCACTCGTTGCGTACCATCCAGTTCCGGCAGGCGCTGGAAGCGTTCAATATAAGTTGCCCATTCGATTTCCAAAAAGTTAATCGTGCGTTGTTTGTAGCTCATGCTTATTCTCCGTTTGATTCAAATAATTCCACAACATCCACATCCCCCAGGGCTTGATAAAGATCCGCACTTTTGAGGATGATCGCCGCATCGCGCATTCCCGAACCAATGGACACTTCCTCCTCTTTAAGGACTCCCGCCTCCACCAACACCCGGGCCTGCTTCAACAACCCAAACGGACCCACCGTCCCGATGCGGTATCCCGTCACGGCCAGCACTTCCTCCTCGGTTGCCATGGTAATACGTGAGCGGCCAAAGAGCTTGCGCAAGAGCTTCCACGAAATTTGCCCCGGCCCCGCTACGAGGACAAGCGCAAACTCATCCTCCGTCACGCGAAAGAGAATCGTCCGTATGATCTGCGAGGGGCGCTGACCTCTGTCACTGGCAGCTTTCTCGAACGAGTCCACCGGTGTTTCATGCCGAAAGACTCGATGCGGCACGTTCATTTTTTCAAGGGCAAGGCTGACGGGAGGTTGATTCATATCCGCGCAGATTATACCTTTTCAAGGAATCAAAAAGGGATGTCATAGCAATAAATCATGACATCCCTTCGAGATTGAATTATTCCTTCGTCTTCTCTTTATAATCACACAGTTTGTTGATGGGGCATTTCGGGCACAATGGTTTTCTAGCATTGCACACTTCACGTCCTAGTCGAATGATATTCAAATGCGCGGCATAATAGGTCTCCGGTGGGAAGACCGCTTCGAGATGCGGATGTGCCTGTTCCACGGTCATTCTTTCGGGGCGCAGGCCGATGCGACCTGTAACGCGGTAGACGTGCGTATCCACTGGGAAGGCGGGCATGTTGAGTGAAAAACATAAAACGATGGCGGCGGTTTTCGGCCCGACCCCATTAAACTTTGTGAGCCAGTCTCGCGCATCGTCTACAGACATATCCGCGAGAAATTGAAGGTTGAGGGAGCCGCGTTCTTTTGTAATGGCCTGAAGAACCTGTTGAATGCGCGGCCCTTTTTGATTCGCCAAGCCCGCGGGGCGGATGGCCTCGATCACATCCTTTTCCTTTGCATCGCGCACGGCCTCCCAGGTTGGGAATTTGGCGCGCAAGGCGTTAAAGGCGCGGTCACGGTTCACGTCATTTGTATTTTGCGAAAGGATGGTGGAGACCAGCTCATCGATGGCAGGCAAGGGGTTGCGCCAGATCGGTTCGCCGAAGGCCTTCATCAGGGTTTCATGAATCTCAATGGCGCGTTTGGTGAGGTCACTCATGGGGATATTCCAATTTAAAGGATGCGATTAACTTCAAGGTGTTTTCGATCACCTCGCGATGTGTTTCGTTGATGATGTCTTTGAAGAGGATGGCGGTCTGTTCGTACAGGTCAAGCGAAGCCAGGCCGCGCGTCTGCCAGGCAGGGATGTTTGCCACCACATCCATGCCAAAGGAGAGGCGGAAGGCGCGTACCCAGGCGGGATGGTCTTTGCTGAAATGTTCCTGCACCATCGTGAAGATGCGATTCTCCGATTCGATCATCAAGCCTGCCTGTACCGCTGCGGCGAAGGAAAGTCCCTTGAACATTCCCCAGGCTGCATACAAAACCTTTGATTCGTTTTCCTGCAGCAGTCCGCCCATGATTTTTTGCGCTTCTTCGGAACAACCCATCAGGGCATTCACGGCGAATTCGTCGGCGGCGGTTTGCAGATCGGACCAGTCGAAATCATCAGCCGTTTGTTTGAGTTTGGCGAGTTCGCCATTTTCATCGATCAAAATTTTCATCTGGCGCAGGCCTGGGACAGCCCATACGGCACTCTCAGGTTTTTTTAGGGAGGACAATTCGTCGGCAAGGCGAAGGTATTTGAGGCTGACCAGTTTCCCGTTAAAGAGGCGAAGCGTGTAGGAATCCTCCGGCAGTTTATCCACGAAGATATCCACATCCACATCGCTGTATCGATTTTGTGCGCTGCGCGAATAACTACCTACAATTGCAATACCAAGAATGCCCGGCTGATTCAACCAGGCAAGGAGGGATTCGAAAATCGGGTCGTTCGGGAGGCTCATATCAGGTTGAAGACGGGGCGTGATTTTCCGGTGACGAGGCCAGCATAGTTCTTGAGCGTTTTCTCTGGGCCGAACTTTGCCAGTTGCGTTAACTGTGTTTCGTTCAAGGCACCCAATTGACGCAGGATCTCCAGGCTCACTGACGGGCGAACGCGCGCGCCGGTTTCGAGGTTGTTATTCATGGAGGATTTGTCTCCATCGGTTACTTTGAAGGCAATGCCCACGCCACGATCGCGGATCACGCCGGGCATCAGACCAATGATCTGAAATCCCTCGGCACCGCGTTTGGTGATGATGTTGCCAGCACCGACGCGCATCACTTCACAATCGAACTCACCGTAATTGCTGACCATCTCAGAATGGGCAGACATGGCACTGGTAATCTTTTGGCAGGCAAGGGCACGGGTTTGGTGTAGCTCGCGCGGGTCGCACATACGCGCCATGCCCAGGGCGGCATTGAACAACGGCAAGGCGAAGTTTGGCGCGGAACAGCCGTCGATGCCGAGTTCGATATCCTCTTCATTCATCATACACATTTCGGCCAGTGTGCGGCGAATATCGAGTTGAATGGGATGATCGAAGGTGAGGTAATTTTCCAGTGGCAGGCCGCGCATTTTTGCAAAAGCCAGCATGCTGGTGTGCTTACCGGAACAGTTATTGAAGTTGGCGGTCAGGCGGATATCGTTCTTGATGACCTCGCGCAGCTTTGCCGCATCCCCAGGCAGGTGTGGGCCACATTGAAGATATTGTTCCCCGACGTCGATCTTTTTCTGCATGGCTTGCACGGTGTCGAGGTGCATTTGAGAGGTTTCATGCGAGGCACAGGAGAGGGCCAGTTCGGCCTGGGTGTATCCATAATGTTCCACGCCGCCCTGTTCTACAAAAGGAATTGCCTGAAAAGGCTTGGCAGAGGAACGCAAAAAGGCGACCGTGTGAGGGTCGCCATGAGAGTACAAGAGATGTCCGTTCGAGTCCACTACCGCAATGGAGCCGTAATGAGTAGCCTCGGTTACAGAACCCCGGACCAGTTCGAGGAGAGGCTGCGAAGCGGTCATCAATCCTCGATCGTATGACTGGGAACGTAATGCTGCCTGGCATTGTAATGCAGCAATCCATAACGCAGGCGCTGGGCAAATTGTTTCTGCCGTGCAGAGGGGGCCTTGAACCAGGTCATCAGTGAGGTGACCAGTTTTTCCACAGCAGCGGGGTTCGGCTTTTTGGTGGTGACCTTATCAAGTTTGTCCTTGGCGTGCTTGAGGAAGTCGTATTGATTCTTGATCGCGCTGGCATTCACCACACCGCCGCGGCTGCTGATAAAGGTATAGCCTTTATAGGCAGGGTCAAGCAGGATATCGATGGATTCCAGCCATCCACCCAGGCTCGAACCGGCCAGGAAGGGCGGTTGATTCTTCAACACGGTATCGCCAATGAAGATGACCTTTTCCTCGGGCAGATGCACCCAAATGGAGCCATTGGTGGGACCCGGGCGATATTCGAGAATGACCGGCGAAGCCGACCAATGAAGGACCATTTGGTCCATGAAGGAAATTTCCGGCGGCGCCCAGCGGACACTGCCAAGCCCAGGGATCGATTCCCAATCCGCGCCTGTTTCCTCGCCCTGCGCTTTGAACGTGCTGGGGCGGGTGCGAAAAATGAGCGCGGTCTTTTCATGTGCAATGACCGTACAATCCATGGAGCGAGCCCCAAGCGTGCGGTCGGGGTGCGCATCCATATTGATCAAGACGCGTTCAATGCCGCCGCCAAGATTCATCAGGGAGGCGCGCCAGGAGCGGGCGTCTTCGGGAGAGGGAGGCGCATCGATTTGGATCAAACCGCGCGGAGTGACGATCACACCGAGGGTAACGCCAAGAAATTGGTCTTCGATATAAATGTTCTTTGTGATTTCCTGCATGGTGATTCTAAAACTTGATTTCCTTTCATCGAAATCCGCATCCATACTGGGCTGATTGCAAGACGCGATTTTTATACATTATAAGATCTCATATCGATGGTCTGCCCGCCGCAATGATTCTTTGCGGTTCGATCAAGCCATTGTATCTGGAAAACCGGGTGCTTATTTATCCGGTTTGAAGGTCAGGCGCCCGGTCTGACGTTTTAGCTGGCCGGAAGCCTGGCGTTTCGCAACGGGCAATGTAAGCCAGAAGGTTGTGCCTCGTTCAGGCTCGCTTTCGATCCATATCTCGCCGCCATGCCCATGAACAGCCAATCGGCAAAAAGCCAGCCCCACTCCCAGGCCGCCGGGTCTGTTCTTCCCTCTCAGGCGGGTGAACTTTTCAAAGATGCGTTCCCGTTCGGCAGGGGGAATGCCAGGACCGTTATCGCGCACCCAGAATTTTACGAACAACCCATCCGGGTTGGTCTGCGCGCCAATATCGATGCGCCCGCCCACCGGCGTGAATTTGATCGCATTTTCCAGCAGGTTGATCAACACGCGATAGATCATATCCACGTCCACCCAAATAAGCGGGAGAACGCTAGTGGCACGATTGGTCACTGTGTGCTGACGCGCGGCAGCCGAAGGCTCCACATCGCGCAGTGACTCGCGCACCAGAGCCACCGGGTCGATCGAATTCTGGTCAACGATCTGCTGACCGGCTTCGAGGCGGTTGATGTCCAGCAGCGAGTTCACAAGGCGTTGAATGCGCCCGGTGGAATTCCGCGCAATATTGAGCATAGAATTCAGTGTGTCATCCAGCGGCATCAGAGTGCTCATCATCTCAAGGCTCGAAACGATGTTGCCCAATGGCGAGCGCAGATCATGGAAGATCATCGAGGTCATATCATCCCGCAGGGCATCCAGGTCCTTGCGTGCGGTAATATCTCGAATGATCCACTGAATCGAATTAGTATCATCAAACTCCACGCGCCGCGCATAAACCTCAACAGGGGTTGTAACGCTATCCTGTCGTGTCAGGTTCGATTCGTAAATGCATGAAATGCCGTTCTTGATCAACTCAAAGCCCAGGCCGGTCTTGATCAGGTTCACTTCATGCAATTGGTTGATATTCATGCTATGCAGTTCAGCGATCGAATAGCCGGTCAGTTCGGCAGCCTTGCGGTTCGCCTCCAGCACACGGCCTTCCCAATCTGTGATCAGGATCGTATCAATGCTGTCTTCGAACAGCTCGCGATAATGCTGATGTGCCTTTTGCAACTGTTGGAACAAAATGGCATTCTGAATGGTTGACCCGGCCAGGCTTCCCAAACCGGTCATGACGAACATGGCGTCCGGGTCGAAACCACCGGAAGTGGGATTAACCGCCTCGATCACACCGATCACTTTTCCATGGGATTGGATCGGAGCGATGGCCAGGGCGCGCATCTCGACTCCGTTCAGCCGGTCCAGTTCACTGATGCCGGATGCCTGGCTGGAAGCATACACCACCACTCCCTTCTGTTCGCTGACGACCCGACCTGCCAGTCCCTGCCCCACTGCAATTCGGGTTCCTGGAATGTCGCCAGAATTGTTCCCGGCTGCCGCTTGAAAGACCAGGTCATTATTGGCATGATCGATCATCGCCAGCGCAACCGTCTCTACCTGCAGAGCCTGCATGGTCTGGTTGAGAATGCGGCGTAAAACATCCTCTATCTCCAGCGAAGTGTTGATCGCAGCCGCCCCTTCCGCCAGCGCAGACATGACCCGCGCCCTTCGTTGAGTTTCGCCATACAGACGCGCGTTCAATACAGCCACACTGGTCTGGTCGGCGATAGCCTGCATCAATTCCAAATGTTCCTCGTTGAAAGTATTGGGAACGGAATGTACCAGGGTAAGCACCCCCACAAACCCCTCACGCGCCATCAAAGGAACGCAGATCGCCGACTTGGCCCCGCTCCTATCAACCGAGTCGTCGGCACGGCGCAGCCAGCGTTCATCTTTGCTGGTATCCGGCACAAGAGCTGATTTGCGATTTTGCAACACCCAGCCTGCCAGGCCGCGTTCCACCGTTTCTCGAAGCTGCTGAGTGGTGTGATCGTGGAACTGTCTTCCATACACAATCGTCGCATCCACCGGCTTGCCAAGGTCATCCATCACCACAATGCTGCCGCGTTCGCCGCCCACATATTGAATGGAGGCGTACAACACGCGCTGCAAAACAGTGCGAAGATCCAGGGCGGTGGCCACTTCGCGGCTGACTTTGACCAGAAGTTCAAGCAGAGATCGATTGCGTTCTTCGGACATCATACCCAATTCTCAAAGACTTGTTTGCAAGTATAGCCCCTTTGGTACAATTAATCCATGCCCATCAATCCCCGAAAGGTACAGGCGCTGTGTTTCGATGTGGACGGGACACTTAGCGACACAGATGACCTGTACGCTCAAAAGGTCTCAAAGTATCTTCCCCATTTTTTATTCAAAGACCCAAACCATACTGCCCGCCGCCTGGTGATGTGGATCGAGTCTCCCGGCAATGCTTTGCTGGGTCTCGCCGACCGCCTCGGGCTTGACGATGAGATGGTCGCTGTTATCAACTGGCTGTCTCGCCACCGAAAACATTCCGACAAAAAATTCCTGCTCGTGCCCGGCGTCGATGAAATGCTCAAGCAGCTACACAGACGCTACCCCATGTCCGTCGTCAGTGCGCGTGATGAACGTGGCACACTGGCATTTCTGGAACAATACGACCTAAGAAAGTATTTCGACATTGTCATCACCGGCCTGTCTGCAGAACATACCAAGCCTTATCCGGACCCAATTCTGCTCGCCGCAAAAAAGATGAACGTCGCGCCCGAAAACTGCCTGATGATCGGCGATACCACTGTGGACATCCGCGCGGGCAAAGCAGCAGGCGCACAAACCGTCGGCGTGTTGTGCGGCTTCGGCGAAGAACCTGAGTTGAGAAAAATGGGAGCGGATGAAATTATCGAAAATACGACGAAGTTGCTTGAAATCCTGAAATAAATATTCCCATTGTTGTAGGGGCGCAGCACGTGTGCCCTTTTGGGCATTGCTGCGCCCCTACATGTTTTATTTTTTAATCACCCTCGGCGCAACGATGAACAGCACCAAAAGGATCGCGCCGCCTACAAAGAAGGGTACAGGCGGACCAAACCATTGGAAGAGTGCGCCATAGAAAAGGGGAGCAATCGCATTCGCCGCACTGTACGCTGCAGAGGACAAGCCCAACATCCCGCCCACTTCACTTTTATCCGATGCTTTGGTGATGAGACTGTTCACCGCTGGCATAAGCGTCCCGCCGCCTAAGGCAGCTGGAACACTAGCGATCATCAACCAGATAATACCGAACCAACCCCGTGACGTTTCTTCTGGCAGGTTCACATTGATGCTTTGAATGGATACGCGGAACTCGCCTTGCCCGGCAAGGGTTTCCAACACCCGCGCTTTTTCGTACCAGGGAACAGGCACCGCCGGAGTCAGAGCCGTTCCGATCAAGCCGATCGCCAAGGCTCCGATTCCCATCAATGCCAGCCAGCGGTCACCTTTGACGCGTGACCAACGTCCGATTAACCCGCCTTGAATGACGATGATGAGAATACCTGCCAGCATGAACAAGCCAGAGGT
>JAEURI010000026.1 GCA_016789225.1 Anaerolineales bacterium | reverse complement strand
ATGGGCGGGCGGCGGTTTTGCGCGCCAGGTCGAAGGCTACAGGGATCGTGTCGAGTGCGGCTTCGGCGAAGGAAATGGTTCGAGTGGCACCGGGTCCCAGTTCCAGGTCAAGAATGAGCGAGGCGTGGGGGCCGGGTCCATGTTTGGGGCCGCCAGTCATGAAGATCACGGGGGCGATTCCACTGGTTTGTCCTGCCAGGATGTTGACGAGTTGTTGTTGGGTGGGGATGATGGATTGGCCGTTGAGAGGCGCAAGCGTGGCGCACACTTCCAGTTTGATCTGGCGCACGGCGGTGCTTTTATTTGTGAGAGTAACCCGCCCTGCCGCGGCGTGGGATTCGGGGATCCAAAAATCGGAGGTTACATTTAAGGCTTCAAAGGGAACAAAATCGAGCGTTAGGAAGTTTGGATAGAAACGCCGCAGAGACGGTTTGCCGGTGAAGGTGTTAGGGTCTGTAACGGTGTTGTTGCCTTCGCTAAAGCGCAGGAAGATGCGCATGGAACGCGCTCGCAGCCCGTAGGTGGTGGCAATGCCCACTGCTGACCGTTCCGGGTCGGTGCTTCCAAGTTCCACTTCCCAAATGTGGTCGTTGGGGTAATCAGGCTTGCACAGACGGGCGTCCGCTGCAAGGGTGAGGTGGAGCGGGTCGCCGAGGCTTAGAGACCAGTCGCGCATGGCGCTTATTGTACGGGCAGATGGGCGGTTGGTCAAACAGGTATAATCTTAGTCTGGTAGTCTTATCGTCTGGCGGCGGCTTAGCCGCCTGATCCTTCGACTACTTGACCACTCGATTAAAGGACAAGGAGACTGCAATGGCTGGACTTTATTTTGAAGAATTCTCGGTTGGACAGGCCATTACGACGGTAGGACGCACCATCAGCGAAGATGCCATCTTCACCTTTGCCGGGCTGACGGGCGACTACAACCAGATCCATACCGATGCGGCATTTGCCAGCAAGACACAGTTCGGTCAACGTGTTGCGCATGGATTGTTGGGATTGTCCGTTGCCACGGGGTTGATCATGCGCACGGGCCTGCTCGAAGGAACCGTGCTGGCCTTCCGTGAGATCCAGGATTGGAAGTTCGTCAAACCGATCTATATCGGCGATACGGTTCACGCCGTGTTGACGGTTTCCGAGACCAAGGCCCTTCCGCGGGTGGGCGGCGGCTCCATTATTGCGGCTGTAGAACTCCGCAATCAGAACAATGAAGTGCTTCAGAGAGGCACATTGAATTTGTTGGTGTTGAGTAAGCCGAAATAAATTTGTTTTTTCCGCAGGGACGCAATATATTGCATCCCTGCATCCAAAGTAGGTTTGATAACATGAGTAACGAAGATAACGATAAACTACGCCGGTTGTTACGTTCTGAGGAAGAAACCCAAAAGGATATGGACCCCGCGCCTATTCCCGACGGGACGGCTGCTTCGCGCAAATCGACGGGGAATACCACGCCGATTCTGAATCTGCCCGACCTCGACGAGAACAACATGCCGCTCCCCAAGCGCGTGGACGAAGTGGATTTGGAAGGCACACGCGTCTCCAATGCGGCCTACAGGCAGACCAATCAACGTCCGTCAAGTCAGGCTGGAGCAAATCAAAACCAACAGCGTCCGGCCTATCGTCTTCCGCAGAATCAGACGCAGGGTCAGCCGCGAAGCGTTTATTCCACTCAGGCAGCAGCCCCAGGTGGGATCGGTTCATGGTTCTCTTCGTTCGCATCCAAACTGCGTGGCAATAAGGGATGTTTCGTGCGTCTCTTTGTCATTTCCATTTTTGCTGTGGTGATTCTGGGCTTGTGTGCGGGGTCCATTCTTGTGTATCAGTACTCGCGTATTGCCAGCACTCTGCCAGACGTCAGCGACTTAAAGAATCGCACATCTCAATTCCAGACCACGCGTATCCTCGACCGTAATGGTCAGGTGCTTTACGAAATTCTCGACCCTAATGCCGGGCGGCGCAATTACATTCCGTTAAGTGAAATTTCCCCGAACCTGGTTGCGGCAACCATCTCCACCGAGGATAAAGATTTTTATAGCAATCCTGGTTTCGATCCGATTGCCATCATCCGTGCCTTGTGGACGAATTACGTTACAGAAGGACAGGGCGGTGGTGCATCCACGATCACACAACAATTGGCGCGCGCATTATTGCTCACACCTGAAGAACGGACGCAACGTACCGTTTCGCGCAAGTCCCGTGAGATCATCCTCGCTGCGGAGATCACGCGTCGCTATACCAAGGACGAAATCCTTGAGTTGTACCTGAACGAGATCTATTACGGAAATCTTGCCTACGGCATCGAAGCTGCCTCGGAAACTTACTTTGGCAAAACTGCTAAAGACCTGACGTTAGGCGAAGCCGCTTTTCTTGCCGGTCTCCCCCAATCCCCGGCGATCTACGATATTTACACCAACCCCGATGTGACCCTGACCCGCCAACAGCAAGTGTTGGTGTTGATGTTCGAGCTCAGCCAGGCGGAAAACTGCATCGAGGTTAGCAATAGCGAAGAAAAAGTCTGTGTCGACCCGGTTGCAGCTACCGAGGCCGCCAACCAGATGAAATCATATACTTTCATTGCACCCAGTTTTGGGGCGAAGTATCCGCACTGGGTCAATTACGTCCGCACGGAGTTGGAAAAACTGTACGACGCGCAGACCATCTATCGCTCTGGTTTCGTAGTGTACACCACGCTCGACCCGACGCTTCAAGACCATGCACAGACCCTCGTCACCAATCAAGTCGCCTCGATGGTGGATAGCAATGCGAAGAACGGAGCATTGGTCGCCATTCAACCCTCCACAGGGCAGATCCTTGCCATGGTAGGCTCGCCTGATTTCAACAATGCGGCCATTTCCGGTCAGATCAATATGGCTATCAGCCCCACGCGTCAGCCGGGGTCATCCATCAAGCCCATCACCTATGTCGCTGCCTTTGAAAAAGGCTGGACGCCTTCCACATTTCTCTGGGATGTCCCTACTCAATTTCCGGATGGCGCCAACCCGCCTTATGAACCGCGCAACTATGACGGAAAATTCCACGGCGGCATGACGTTGCGTGTGGCGCTTGCCAATTCCTTTAACATCCCTGCCGTAAAAACATTGGAATTCGTGGGAATTTACGACAACCCCGATACTCCTGAAAAAGAAGGCATGATCGCCTTCGCCGAACGGCTCGGCATCACATCGCTTACACGGAATGATTACGGCCTGTCTCTCACACTTGGCGGCGGCGATGTCAGTCTTATTGACATGACGTCTGCATATTCCGTCTTTGCCGCTGGTGGGAAAAAGATTCCGCCCGTGTCCATCCTCAAGATCACCACCTTCGATGGGGAAGTGGTCTATGAATACAAGCCGCCCGAAGGCGAACAGGTGGTCAGAGCGGAACATGCCTACCTGATCTCTTCCATCCTTTCGGATAACGAAGCCCGCTCATGGATGTTCGGGCGTAACTCGTCGTTGAATCTTTCATTCCAGGTTGCGGCCAAGACCGGTACCACCAACGACATCCGCGATAACTGGACTCTCGGCTATACCCCGGACCTTGTCACTGGCGTCTGGATCGGCAACGCTGACTACACTCCAATGACCAATTCCTCCGGCCTGAGCGGGGCTGCGCCCATCTGGTCACAGTTTATGGAATATGCCGTACCTTACCTCACCAATGGCGCACCTACCCCATTTACGCAGCCTTCCGGCATTATTCAAAAGATCGTCTGTCGTCTTTCTGGCGCAGAACCTTCTAACGGATGCCAGTCTGAGTACACCGAAGTCTTTGCATCCGATCAACCGCCGCTCCCGCAGGCGTTTGACCTTGTACGTCGCATCAAGATCGACCTGTGGACGGGCTATCAGTCCTCTGACGCCTGCGACGGCCCTTCAGCAGAGCGTCTTGTCATGTACGTCCCGGACCCTTGGGCGCGTAAATGGCTCGACACTGGAGACGGCGAACGCTGGCTTGCCGATCATGATCTTCCCGATGACCCGACCTACGCGCCTGAACGAGAATGTCAGGCCGACGACCCGCAGCCAAAAATTGATTTCAGTTTCACCGACGGACAAGTCGTTACATCGTCCGTATTCGAGATCAAGGGCACAGCCAGCGCTGAGAAAGGTTTCAAACAATGGCGCTTGGATTACGGCCTGGGCGAAAACCCTGATAACTGGACATTCCTTAGCGAGAATGACAAACCTGTCGAAGACAATACTCTGTTTACATGGAATATTTCCAACATACCGAATGGAGTTGTAACCCTGCGACTGACCCTCAGCGGCGAAAATGCGGAAGTGGACAAACGCATCCGACTTAACCTAAACCTGCCCACACCCACCGCACCTCCACCCACGCCGACAGTGACTCCTACGCTCACCCTGCCTCCGCCGCCGACCAGCACATTCACACCCATCGTCATCCCACCGACAGAGACGCCGACCCAGATCATCCTCATCCTGCCGACGGATACACCCACATTAACCCTTGAGCCTACATCGACGGAGACGCCCACCCCTTCGCCATGAACGCGCTTAATTGTCCCAATTGCGGAGCGGCACTTCCTGCCCGCACATTAAAGACAGAAATTGCCTCCTGTGAGTTTTGCGGCACGAGTTTTCGCATTCCAAAATCACTCACTCCCGAGCCCGATATGGGTGATTTACTATTAGGCGCAGACTTTGGTAAAAAGACCATGCCGGGTTGGGAGGCAGTCAACGAGGACAAGCTTACTTTCCACAAAGGTCACCCGGCAGAATTGCGCGGTAAATTTCCTCCGCAATTCAATTCATACTATATGTTGAAAAGTTCGGGCTTTCTGGATAACTTCGACGTAAGCGCCACGCTCCGATTCCTCGATGGAGACAAGGAATGGATCCGTGCCGGATTCTTTTTCAGGCATACTTCCGAAGGCGGGTATGGGATCATGGTCTCTGCCCAGGCTTCCTACATGTTTGGGTATGTTGAGAAGGATGAAAAAGGGGAACTGCTTTTTTATAAGATCATGCCGTGGGCGTATCACACAGCCTTGCGCCCTGGAATGAACGAATTCAATCGTTTGCGTGTGATCTGCAAGGATAGCAACTTCCGCATTTATCTGAATGGTGTGCTTGCCACCTCATTCCAGGATGAAAGGTTCAAGATGGGGAAGCTCTATCTTGCCGCCGAGCCGAGTGAGAAATCATCCATGGAGCTGGGATTTTCTGATCTTCAGGTGAGAGAAGCTCCCAGATAGGCTGAATCAGGCCAAATTTCGGGGAGAGGCGCCGAATCCACCTTAAAGTCTGGGTCCCTTCACTGATTAAGACCTTGACTCATGACCCTCGAATCCATATAATTGGAATGTTGGATGTAAAACACGAGCAATAACAGCAAGCGCTTGAGGAAAATACTCAAAGCGCTTGCCTTTGTTTGTCTCTGGCATAAGCGACTACACGCTACCAGGATTGGCTCAAATTGATTTTATTTTGTTAGGAGAGGATCCAGTGGAAACCAAGGGATTGACTGCACTCCGTATCAGCCTTGCCTCGCCACAGACGATCATGTCATGGTCGTACGGTGAGGTGCTGAAACCCGAAACTATTAACTATCGCCGCCTTCGTCCTGAAAAAGACGGCCTGTTCTGCGAGGCCATTTTTGGCCCGACCCGCGACTGGCAATGTTATTGCGGCAAATACAAAAACCCTCGATACAAAGGCATCACTTGTGAAAAGTGCGGCGTCGAAGTGACCCGCTCCTCTGTCCGCCGTGAGCGCATGGGGCATATTGCGCTTGCCTCTCCGGTGGCGCATATTTGGTATACCCGCCGTATCCCTTCCCAGATGGGTATGCTGTTGGATATTTCCCGCCGCAATCTCGACCGGGTGCTTTACTTTGCCCAATACATCGTGACCTATGTGGACGAGGAAGCCCGCAAGAAGGCCCTGCAACGCCTTGAGGATGAGATCACTGTTTCCGAACGCGAGCAGGCAGCAGAGATCAACACCCGTATTGTTGAGATCAAGACCCGGCGTGACCAGCAGATCGTTGAACTCAAACAGAAGCAGGCCACCCTCGAGCAGGGTTACGATGAAGGCATCGCCGAACAGCTTGACCCGGTCATCAAGGAAGGCCAGAAACTTGAACGCCTCCTTCAGGACCAGATGGGTGAGGCTGTCAAAAAGGCTGTAGTCTTCGAACAGACCGGTGAGAAGATCATCGATGCTGGTGAGAAGGTTGCCAGCAAGCACATTACCCTTATTCAGAAAACGGTCCAGAAGAAACTGGAATCGATCGAAAACGAAATGAAGGACAAGCGCCAGACAGAGATTGAGGCGCTTAAGACCCAGACTGTCGCCGTCAAGGCACAGGCTGATCAGGATATGGAATCCCTGCGCAACCAATTGGAATCGCAGACTTCCGCCTCTTCGAATCAGACCTCACGCCTGCGCGATGAACTGTTGGAGTTGCGTCCCTTCACCTTCCTCAGCGAAATTCGCTACCGCGAACTCAAGCAACGTTGGGGACAGGTCTTCCGCGCCGACATGGGTGCTGAAGCCTTCTACGACATCCTCGAACGCCTGGACCTCGATAAACTTTCCGAGGAACTCTGGCACGAAGTCCGCACCACCAAGAGCAAGCAGAAACGCAAGAAGGCCACCACCCGTTTGAAGGTTGTGGAAGCCTTCCGTCGTTCCGGCAACCGCCCCGAGTGGATGATCCTGACCGTGTTGCCCGTGATCCCTCCCGACTTGCGCCCGATGGTTCAGTTGGACGGCGGGCGTTTTGCAACCTCCGACCTCAACGACCTCTATCGCCGCGTTATTAACCGCAACAACCGCTTGAAGAGACTGCTCGAACTCGGCGCGCCGGATGTCATCATCCGCAATGAGAAGCGCATGCTTCAGGAAGCCGTCGACAGCCTCATCGATAACAGCCAGCGCGGTAAGGCTCTCTCCCGCCGTGGACGCCGCGAACTCAAGTCCTTGAGCGATATGCTCAAAGGCAAGAAGGGTCGCTTCCGCCGTAACCTGCTCGGTAAACGTGTGGACTACTCCGGTCGTTCCGTGATCGTGGTTGGCCCGCAGTTGAAACTCAATCAATGCGGCCTGCCCAAGAGCATGGCGCTCGAACTCTATCGTCCGTTCGTGATCGCCCGCCTCGTGCAAAACGGTTATGCCGCCAATGTGAAGGGTGCCCGCCGTCTCATCGAACGCAACCGCCCCGAAGTGTGGGAAGCGCTCGAAGGCGTGATCGGTGATCGCCCCGTATTGTTGAACCGCGCGCCTACACTTCACCGTCTCGGTATTCAGGCCTTTGAGCCGATCCTTATTGAAGGATCCGCCATTCAGCTTCATCCGCTCGTCACCACTGCTTTCAACGCGGACTTTGACGGCGACCAGATGGCTGTTCACGTTCCGCTTTCCCAGAAGGCTGTGACCGAAGCGCGTGAGTTGATGCTGGCTTCCAAAAACCTTCTCAAGCCTGCCGACGGCGAGCCGATCATTTCACCTTCCAAGGATATGGTTCTCGGTGTGTATTACCTGACCATGGAACAGAAGGCCAAGCACAAGGGTGATGGCCGCATCTTTGGCGATATGGATGAAGTGGAACTTGCCTACGCCCTCGATCAGGTGGAAGTTCACACTGAGATTCGTCTCCGTGTGAAGACCTGGTACGACGACAAGAATCACCGCCTGCCCGAAGCGGAAACCCGCATCGTCAACACCACCATTGGCCGTGTACTCTTCAACCGCGTGCTGCCCGAACAGGTTCAGTTCGTCAACAAGAAGCTCGACAAAGGCGGCGTGAAAGACCTGATCGCTGAAGTCTACGAATTGTGCGGACAGGAAACCACCACCAATGTGGCTGACCGCGTCAAGAGCATTGGCTTTGAATATGCCATGAAATCCGGTACCACACTCGCGGTTGCCGATATCTCCATCCCGCCGGAACGCAAGCCCATCATCGACGAAGCCTTGAAGGCCGTCGAAGTGGTACAGCGCGACTTCCGCCGCGGTCTGCTCACCGAGCAGGAAAAGAACGAACGCGAAATTCAGATCTGGCAGGAAACGACCGACAAGGTCGGTGATGCCGTGAAGAAGCACATGGACCCGGATGGCAATCTCTCCACCATGGCAACCTCCGGCGCAACCAAAGGTGGTTTCTCCACCATCTCGCAGTTGGCAGGTATGCGCGGTTTGATGGCTGACCCCTCCGGTCGTATCATCCCGATGCCGATCCGTTCCAACTTCCGCGAAGGTTTGACTGCGCAGGAATACTTCATTTCAACCCACGGCGCCCGTAAGGGTCTGGCCGATACCGCTCTGCGTACAGCGGATGCCGGTTACCTCACCCGCCGTCTTGTGGATATTGCCCAGGACCTCATCATCAACGAGATCGATTGCGGGACCCGCGATGGTGTCTGGATCCGCAAAACGGACGATGTTGCCGGTCAGTCCATGCAAAGCCGCATGTACAGCCGCCTCGCCACTGACCGTGTGCTTGACCCCAAGACCGGTGAAGTGCTCGCCGAACCTGGTGATGTCATCACTCACGAACTTGCGCGCAAGATCGCAGTCGCGGGCGTGACCGAGATCAAACTCCGCTCCCCGTTGACCTGTGAACTCGAACACGGCGTCTGTGCAAAATGCTATGGCATCGACCTCGGACGCGGTGAAATGGTCGAACTTGGTGCTGCGGTGGGTATCGTCGCCGCCCAGTCCATTGGCGAGCCTGGCACTCAGTTGACGCTGCGCACCTTCCATACCGGCGGTGTGGCGTCCACCGGCGCAACCGACATCACCACCGGCCTCCCGCGCGTGGAGGAAATCTTCGAAGCGCGCAAGCAGCCAAAGGGTGAAGCCGTCGTCGCAGAGATCAACGGCATGGTGCATATCCACCAGTCTGAAAAATATCCGGACATGCGCGAAGTCCGCATTGAACACGCTGAAATGATCCACGATGAGTACGCCATTCCGGAAGACTGGAAGATCATCGCCAAGGATGAAACGGAAATCCCCGCAGGCGAGATCATTGCCACCAAGGAAAAGGCCACCATCGTTTCCCAGCACGGCGGACGTGTTGCGGTCGAGAAGAAGGACCGCAAGGTTATCGTCTCCTACGAACAACGTGAAGAAGTCGTCATCGACATCCCCAACACTTCACGCATCCTCGTCCGCGATGGCGCACATGTGGAAGCGGGTACTCCGCTCACCGAAGGTTCGCTTAATCCGCACCGCATCCTGAAAATTCAGGGACGCGACGCCTGCCAGATGTATCTCATGACCGAAGTGCAGAAGGTGTACCGCTCACAAGGTCAGAACATCCACGACAAGCACTTTGAAGTCATCATCCGCAAGATGTTGAGCAAGGTGCAGGTCACCCGCCCTGGCGATACCAAGTTCCTGCCTGGCGATGTGGTTGACCGTCTTGAGATCCGCAAGCAGAATGAGAAGTTGATCGCAGATGGCAGGCAGCCCTCGCGCTTTAGTGAAGTTCTGCTTGGCGTAACCAAGGCCTCCCTCAGCACCGACTCCTTCCTCTCGGCCTCTTCCTTCCAGCACACCATCAAGGTGCTGGCGAGCGCGGCCATCGGTTCCACCACCGACCCGCTCTTTGGCCTGAAGGAGAACGTCATCATCGGCAAGCTCATTCCGGCGGGCACCGGCTTTATCCATGGCCGCTTTACCCCTCCCGGTGGTGAGGTCGCCGCAGACTCTACTGAAGAGTTGACGGATACCACTGCCGGAGACTAACCGAAACCAAACGCCTCGAACGAAAGTTCGGGGCGTTTTTTGTTTGTATAATCAGGCCGATGAAACGAATCAACAAAAAACCAGAGGGAAAGCCCACCCGTGGAAAGACTGCCGATAACCGCCTGAGACGAGTGGATAACTTCATCCTGCTCTACGAGCCTGCGCTTCTCACGCGGACCGACGGCCTGTTCTCTGATTCCCTGTTCGTTGATCTCGGCTATGGCTTTGACCCGCGCACCACGCTCGAAAGTGCCGCGCGGTTTCGGCATGTCAATCCAAATCTAAGAATCCTGGGTGTGGAAATTGACAAGGACCGGGTGGAAGCCGCCCAGCCCTTTGCCGATGAAACCACCTTCTTTCGTCTGGGCGGCTTCAATTTGCCGTTGCAAAAGGGCGAGACGGTTCGATTGATTCGCGCTTTCAATGTATTGCGTCAATACGAGGAAAAGGATTTCGCGCCCGCCTATGAACACCTGGCCGAGTATGTGCTGCCTGGCGGCTTGATGATCGAAGGGACATCGACACCGTTCGGCAGTGTTTGGGCGGCGAATCTGGCTCGAAGGGTCGAAGCAGTTCAATGGTCGTTGGAGGCGTTGGTCTTCTCCACGAATTTCCATACCGGCTTCGAGGTCGAGGAATTCCAGACCATCCTGCCAAAGAATTACATCCATCATGTTCTCGAAGGCGAGCCGATCCATGATTTCTTCGAGGCATGGAAGCGCTCTGCGGCTGAGACCTCTGCTGCGAAGGTATTTGGGCTGAAGCAATGGTTTGCCTCGGCGGCCATATCTCTGGCGCAAAAGGGATTCGATATCGACTTGCACAAAAAATGGCTGGGCAAGGGTTACCTGATCTGGTACCGTTGACCTGCCGACACCGAAATGGTTTTATGTCATAATACGGAGCGAAATGAAGGAGCAATCATGACCCGCTCGAAACGAATTATTATCCCGTTTACCCTGCTTATCTTTATAACACTTGCCTGTGCCGTGCCTGGGCTGCCTGCGCCGAACAACGATGCCGCCAATACAGCCGCTGCCGAGACGGGCATTGCCGGGTTGACCCAAAATGCGCCCACGGCCACCTTAACGCTGACAAATGCACCTACAGCCACGATGACCTTCACCCCGACCCTCATCCGCCCGACGCGTTTGGCGACCGATACCTTTACTCCGGGGCCGCTGCCGACTGGTACTCAGCCTACCATCACAGCCGTTTTATCTGCCGAGCCTTTGGCCACAGTGACATTGACACCTGTGGAGATCACCGTCTCGCGGCCCACGAACTGCCGTTCCGGGCCTGGCAAAGCGTATGATGTTGTGGGCACCCTACTGCCGGATGTGAAGACGACCGTGCACGGGCGCGACTCGACCAATCAATACTGGTACATTCGCAATCCTGACATCGTCCCGGAATATTGCTGGGTATGGGGCGAGTATGCCACCTTTACCGGGCAGAACCTATCCGTGTCGGTGCTGGCCCTTCCGCCAACGCCTACTGCAACGGCGTCGGCTATTCCTTTCCTGTCGTACAAGGTCAAAGGCGCGGGTATGGCCTCGTGCAGCGGCGCGTTTTGGATGAATATTCAAATCACCAATTACAGCACCGATGTCTTCAAGTCCATCAAGATCGAAATGCAGGATACAACGAATCTTGTCAACCGGAACCTGGCCGTTAACGGCTTTGCCAACAGCACCGGCTGCGATAACCTTGAGTTCGAGGAGACCATCCCGCCGCAGGGCATTGTTGTTGTCAGCAGCGCGCGTTTCGATTACAGCCTGCGCGGAAGTAAATTGAAAGCCTACATCACCATTTGCACCGACATTGACCTGAAAGGGGTTTGCACCACCATCAAGGCCAGCTTCTCACCGTAGAAACAAAGAGACCGACATGCAAATGCCGGTCTCTTTGTTTTATTTCATCGCGAAGGCTGAGATGCCTTTTTCGTATGCGACCACCAAAAGGTCGCCCGCGCGGATGGGCAGTGTGACCCAGGCTTGTTCAAAACGCCAGAGAGATTTCCCCGTGGCGATGTCCACTGCATCGAGTCTGCGGGGCACAACGGTGGATTGGAAGGCGGGCGGGTCATCGCCGGAGGTGACGAACGCGGCTCCATTCTCGACCGTGAGTCGGAGTGTGTTATCCAGACCGGGTTCGAACGCCCAGGCCTTTTCCCCGCTCAGCGCATCATAAGCGGATAGCACATTGTCATTCACCGCAACCAGCCTGCCCGCAGTTTCATCATTGACGACAAATGACGCAATAATATCGCCACCGGTTGACCACAACACCTGGCCGCTGGCCAAGTCCACGGCACTTGTGCCTTGGGATGTGTTCAGATAGCCCAGCCCATTATGGAATTGGATATCGCGCGATGTGCCGTACATGCCTGTCAACTCCCAAAGTTTGTTTCCGCTTGAAAGATCGTACGCGAGCAGGCTCATATCCTGACCGATCTGGTACCCGGCATATAGATATAAGCGTCCGTTCTCGAGGATGAGGCTCTCGATGTGATATGGGACATTCAGTTGTTGCATGCTGACGAGCTTTGCATCTGGCAGGGAGTACTCGCGCCAGATGCCAGCAGGGGAGAGCGAGTAGAAGGCGTTCTCTGAGTAGACGAAACGTACCCAGCCAGGATTCAGATCTGTATATTCAGCAGGGTCAATGTCATTTTGGATGTAGGTCGAAATGACTTCACCACTTTCAAGATCAAGGACGTTTAACTCAGTGGAAGATTCCCACAAAAAGAGATAATCCCCGGCCATGCCGATGGAATAATATTCGGGGATGCCGTTGAAGCGCCAGGCTTCTGAGCCGGTTTCAAGATCATAGGCGATAACCGGGAAGAGGGCAAAGCCATCTGCATTGGTTTCATCCAGAACGCGGCCTTTGAAGATGGAGCGATTCCCGTAGACGCCTTCGAAGATCAGCAGGTCTTCGTTCGTGATGGGAGGCCACAATTCCTGTCCGGTGACTCCGTCGAGGCCGAGCATTCCGTTCACATCGGATACTTCATTGGAGAGATAGGCGAAGGTATTGCCATCCACTTCGTAAAGAAGTTGGTAGTAGTTGTTGACTTGAATGCGGTCACTGGCGTAGGTCCACACCGGTTCGGGGGTGGAAAAGTTTTGAAGGGCAGAGCAGGCCAGGGCGGAGATAAGAAGCGGGAGCAGGAGAATCCAAAAGCGGCGCATAGGTTGTTAATCCTTCTTTTTGCGAATCAGGAAAATGGGAATCAAAAATAACGGCAACGAGATGACCAACCCGATCAAAAACCCTCCGCCAAACGAACCGCCGATGGCGGCGATGGCGTATTCGCCGTTGTCGATGGTGTCGGTGGCGCCATCGGGAAAATAGCAGGTGACTTCGACGGTGTGACCTGTGGGGCCACTGGGGCTGGACGTGGTGGGCACGGACGCGCCTTCTTGAAGCGAGGTGCTTTCCGCGCCGGGGCAGTAGATGGCGACGGCGATCTTTTCACTGAAGTTGGGGATGACGAAGAGGGTGGGACCCAGCATGAAAGTGGTGACAAAGAGAATGCCGCTGGAAAGAATGCAAAGTAGCACCCACGTAATGATGCGACCGATCCAATCTTCTTTTGATGTGTTAAGTTTCATGTTCACCTCTAATGGGAGTTATTATCTGATGTTACTCACGAGCGTTCCTCGCTAGCCATGCTCGCCCGGAGATAAACTCCGGGCTAGTTTTACGAAGCCTGCTGCGCAGGCTCAGCCGCCGAAGGCGGCTTTGTACGTGTAGCCGCGACGTTTACGTCGGGGCGGGGCTGATATACTAGGACGATTCCACGACAAAATCGCTTCTGCGTAACATCAGTTATTATAAAGAAGAGGTTTAATGGAACAACCACCCAAATGTCATTGAAAAAGGACAGCCCTTTCGAGCTGTCCTTTTGTTCAATCCACTGCTACGATCAAGTCGTTGACCTCATATCCTTCGACCGTATCGTTGCGGATGATGTCGGGACCGCTTTCGATGCGCAAGCCGGGAAGTTTGAGCAGCTTTTGAATAAAGACATCCGTTTCGGCGAGGGCAAGATGTTCGCCTGCGCAACGATGCGGACCGGAGCCGAAGCCCATCATCGAACGGTACACGCCTTTTTCGAGATTACGATGCGGATTCAGTTTCTCCGGCGCGTCTCCTGCGGCCTTGGCATCCACGTTGACATCATAGAGATGGAAGGCGATCCGTTCGCCGGGCTGAATGGTCACTTCCCTGTCTTCGCTTTTCACGTTGACCGCTTCCTTGGGCAGGCGATAGATATTGGCGATCACTGGTTCGAGCCGCAGGATTTCGTTCAGAGCTTCGTAGCGTGCCGCGGTATTGTCAGATAGCATGATCTCGCGCAGTTTGGCGTCCTTCATGCAGTGCAATAACACCACCAGGATAAATTCCTGCGTGGTCGCCATCCCTGCCGCGCCGTAAACGATGCATTCCACCAGAATGTCGAGCGGACGTTTTTCCTTGGAAAGCATATACGAGATGACATCGTTCTGAGGCGATTTTCGTCTGCTGCGAATGGCAGGCATGACATCCAAAAAGAAAAAGGAAAAGCGGCGGTAATGTCCCTGCAGGGTTTGGATGAAAGCAACCACGGGGTTCCCCGAGAGTTTAGGCGAGTGAAGCATATTGTCGATGCGCTGGACCATCTCGTTCGTCGGGGTGAGCCCGATCACAACAGATGCGATGATGGCAGCCATGCGCCGGGTCAGGATCTTAAGGTTGATGTTCTTTTGGGCTTTGAGGTCGCTGATCAATTCATCGGCTGTTTTTTCAATGACCGCCATATGCGTGTTCTGCACGGTGGTGGGGCTGAAATACTTGGCGATGGCGGCGCGCATTTGGCGGTGCGGGTCGCCGCTCATGTAAAGCACGCCGTCGAAACCGGCTTTGCGCAGTTCATCGGCATTGAAGCCGTCCTGGATCATGTCTTCTTTGAGCAGGTCACGGGCTTCGGCATATCCGCGCACGTGCCAGGTGCCCTGGGCGTCCTTTTCGATACGCGGGTCGTTTTTGTAGGGGGCGGGGGCGGTTTGCGAGTCGGTGTTGAGGGTCATATCCATCTCTCTCTAAAGTCGAATTGGCCCATTATACAGCACACTTGACGCTTCTCATATTTCCCCGTAAGATAAGCCCCGCAATAGAACATTAATTCACCATAACGATTTTACCGCCAGGCAGGCAAAGTACGCGAAGAAAAAAACAAAGAGATTTCTTTGCGGTCACTTCGACAAGCTCAGTGCAGGCTTCGCGGTTCAAAAAGGAATTTACATGGAACTTGGTATCGTACGGAAAATTGACATCGACACAGAGATGCAGCAGGCGTATCTCGATTACGCCATGTCGGTCATTGTATCTCGCGCATTACCTGATGCCCGCGACGGCATGAAGCCGGTGCAGAGGCGTATCCTGTACGCGATGTACGACATGGGCATCCGCGCGGATACGGCATATAAAAAATCTGCTCGTATCGTGGGCGAGGTGCTCGGTAAATATCACCCGCATGGCGACTCATCCGTCTATGAAGCGATGGCTCGTCTCGCGCAGGATTTCTCGATGCGCACCATGCTCGTGGATGGTCAGGGAAATTTTGGCTCTGTCGATGGTGATCCGCCTGCTGCGATGCGTTATACCGAAGCGAGGTTAACCGCCGCCGCGCTCGACCTGTTGACGGATCTCAACAAAAATACAGTGGACTTCGTCCCGAACTTTGACGATACTCTCGAAGAGCCGGGCGTTCTGCCTGCCGCGCTTCCGAATCTGCTCGTGAACGGCGCGACAGGTATTGCCGTGGGCATGGCGACTTCGATCCCGCCTCATAACTTAAGTGAAGTTGTGGACGCCCTCGTGTTCATGCTCGAACGCTGGGAGAAGCTCGACGACATCGACGTGGAACAGTTGATGAAGTTCGTGCAGGGACCGGACTTCCCGACTGGCGGTCTCATCATCGAAGAAAAAGGTGAAGAGGGAATCGAATCTGCGTATGGCTCCGGCCGTGGACGCGTGACCGTGCAGGCCAAGGCGCACGTCGAAGAGATGGAGCGTGGCAAGAACCGCATCATCGTCTCCGAACTGCCATACATGGTCAACAAATCCAGTTTGATCGAACGCATTGCCGAGCTGGCGCGGGACGGTCACCTCGAAGGTCTCTCTGACCTGCGCGATGAATCGGACCGTCAGGGCATGCGCATCGTCCTCGAACTGACCAAGAACGCTGACCCGAATTTCGTTCTGCGTGACCTCTACAAACGTACTCCGATGCAGACCACCTTCAGCATCAACCTGCTGGCACTGGTGGACGGCGAACCGCGCACGCTCACTCTCAAACAGGCACTACGCGTCTACTTGGAGCACAGGCTCACGGTCATTAAGAGGCGCGCGGAATTTGATCTGGCAAAGGCCAAGGCGAGAGCCCACATCCTCGAAGGCTATCTTGTCGCCTTGAAGAATCTGGATGAGATCATTGAACTCATCCGTTCTGCAGCGGATGTGGACGTGGCCCGCGCAAAACTGATGAAGCGCTATAAACTGTCTGAGTTGCAAGCGACAGCCATTCTTGATATGCAGTTGCGCCGTCTGGCTGCTCTCGAACGCAAGAAGATCGAAACTGAATACAAGGAAGTGACCGGCATCATCAAAGAATTGACCACGCTGTTGAAGACGCCCAAGATGATGCGTGGTGTAGTTGCAGATGAACTGCTGAAGGTGAAGGCCGCCTATGGCGATAGACGCCGCACGCAGATCATCAGCGTGAAGGACGGCGCGAAGGGCGGCAAGGCGCTCACCACCAATGACCTGCTCCCGCAGCAAACCGTGTGGATCGGCGTGACCGATGACGGCCTGGTCTCGCGCACACACGACGATAAACAGCCGAAACATTCCGGCAACGATGCGCCCAGATTTTTGGTGAAGGCATCCACGACGGATACCATTTATTTCGTGAGCAAACTCGGTAAAGCCGCCGCGGTTGCTGCGCATTTGATCCCTGAAGCGAGCAAGTTGAGTCAGGGAATTGCTTATTTCAAGGTTTCTCCATTGAGTGACACGGATGCGCTTGCGGCTGTCTTTGCACTGCCCGCCAGTAAATCTTCGCTTGGCGAAGAGACTTGTGTTATCACCACCACGCGCTTCGGTATGATCAAAAAGAGTCTGGTGTCTGAACTGCCCGGCCCATCGTCGCAGACTTTTGTGTTGGTCAAGGTCAATGAAGGCGATAGGCTTGGCTGGGTCGGCCTGACAGATGGCAAGAAGGAAATCCTGCTCGTGACCGCGATGGGCATGGCGATCCGCTTCAAGGAAGATGACGTGCGCCCAATGGG
>JAEURI010000208.1 GCA_016789225.1 Anaerolineales bacterium | reverse complement strand
AGGCTATCGATGACGAAATCGCTTATCAAGTGGAGAATTTTGAAGTTCTCCCATAAAACAAAAGGCGGCGAATTCGCCGCCTTTTGTTTTAACTCAATTTATGTAGTTTATGCTCTTTCGGGGTCTGTGATTAATTCGGCTGCATCCACTGTTCGAAGATTTCCTTATCCACGATCTGGATGCGGCGGTCTTCCATTTTGATCGCGCCGCTGCGTTCCAACTCCTTGATCGATCTTGCCACCACCTCACGCACGGTTCCCAGCCGCGCCGCAAGTTGTTCCTGTGTCCATTGAGGCGAGGATTTGTCCTCGGCAATATCTGCAATGAGATGCGCCAGCCGATGGGTCACTTGATAGAACGCCATCTCACTGACCATGCGTACCATACCGCGTAACATCCTGCCAAAGTTGACCAGCACCTTTTGAGCAAAGGTGGGATGTTCCATCACCAGTTCATGTAGCTTGTCTTTGTTGATCACCCAAACCTGGCAGGCTTCCAACGCCTCCACATTGACCGGACTGGTGCCCTCGTCGAATGCGGGCACTTCAGCAAAAGTATCACCTTCTTGAAGGATGCGGACGATGTATTGCCGTCCCTGCGGTGAGAGGCGAAATATCTTGGCGCTGCCATGCTCCATAATGAACAAGCCGTCGCAGGGGTCGCCTTCCCAAAGTAAAACATCCCCGCGTTGGTATTCACCAAGACGGGTATGTTCTGCAATTTCCTTCAGTATGCTTTCAGGAAGATCATCAAAATATTGATTCCCCCGCAGAGTCTTCATCTTTTCTTTGAGGGCGACGTCGATCCATTTCATTGGTTATAGATCGCCTAATAGGACCTGGTCGGTGCCGCGGTCGATCTCCCAGGGATAGATAATGAATGCATCCGTGATGGCGGCATAATAATCCGGGCGGATGCTTCCAAAGAGGCTGCGGTATGGGTTGAAATGCAGAACACAGGTTTCAGGAAAGCCACCAGCGGCTGAAACACGGTTCTTGACCGCGGTGATGGTGCGTCCAGAACCCCACACATCATCTACTATCAGGGTGGGGCGTCCGCGCAGTTTGTCTTCGGCGGGGAATTGGATGAACTCAGGCCATGCCATGAAAGCGGATGACTTCTCGCTCTGCGTCTGCGCGGGAAAATCCACAGCGGCTGTCAGGATGTGCGTAATGTCCATGGCTTCAGCCAGCAAACCGCCGGGGATAATGCCACCGCGGGTGATCAACACCATCGCGGTAAACTCACGGCGGAACTGAGGCAGTAGATGGTCGACCAACTTATCCACTTCCTCCCAGGTTAAGACTTCTCTGCGTCGGGGTTCGGGTTTCATAGGAATATTGTATCAAAAAGCCCTAAAGGTTTGGTTACCTTTAGGGCCTTGTATTGATCAAGCCAGAACTGCCGCCAGAGGCGCCGGAGCTTGAACCTGTGATGCCACTCTGCCTTCTGTGGTAGCTTTTTCCACATCCTTTGCCCAGATATACAGGCAGGTGTGATATGCCGTGGTGGTGTATGAACTGAAAACACTGGCTATCATGACAAAGGCGAAGAAGATCAACGCCCCGATGATGATGCCAACAATGGAGACTGTAGCGTTCCCGCCGGAGGCATAAGCCAGACCGCCGCCCACAGCAAAGGCGATCACAAAACCGATCACGCCAAAAATGAAACCGATCAAGCCGGTCACGAAGCGGACGCCGATTGTGCTGATACCAACCAGGAGGAAATTCTCCTTGGTGATCTTCCAAACGCGCTGCAAGCCGTCTTTGAGATTCAAGTCGTCAATCACCATGGCAGGGAGAACAAGCGCGGCTGCTTCGGTCCACAAGGTTTCCATCAACCCAGCAGCAGACCGGGCAAGGCTGGCAGCTACTCCGCCCTTGCGGTTGCGCTGTGCCGCACTGCGGATCAAACTTACCGCTGTGGAGGCGGCAGCCAGGGTGAGGATATCGAAGAAATCCCGTTTCACGATCGCCCAGGCATGGTCCATGCGCCCATCACCCTTGGTGAGATAGCCGTAGATCAGGTAAACGGTCATGCCAGAAAAGATATACGTCACGACAAATTGCACAAAGACCAGGATCGCACCCAGAACAAAGAGCACGATGTTGCCCACCTGACTATCCCCGAATAAAAATGCGGCGATCGCAATCGGTATGATGCCAATTACCGATACAACCGCACCGACCAGCAATGCATAAACAGAGGGCTTCAAAAGATCCTTATCCTTGAACGCCATGCTCCACGCCTGCCGGAGGAACGACCATCCGCGCGAAAAACTTTGCATACTGCACTCTCCTCTTAATTGAATAGGTTGATTATAGCAAATTTACCTATTTATGAGAGCAGGTATAATCGGGCAATTCCATATCCAGGATGTGCTATGAAAAATAAATACATATTGTTATCCCTGCTTGCGGCCTTTGCCCTGGCAGCCTGTTCAACGGGGGCAGCGCCCGCAGCCACTCCAACTCCCGACCCGATGATCCTTCAGGGACAGGCGGTCTTCAACGCCCGATGCGCCACCTGTCATGCCCTCGTCCCAGATACGATCATTATCGGACCGTCCCTCAACGGTATCGCCACCCGTGCCGAAACCCGCGTTGATGGGCAGGGCGCTGAGGAATATATTATGATGTCCATTTTGCGGCCCGGCGATTATGTGGTGGAAGGCTTCAATAATGTGATGATCACCAATTTCGCCAAAGAGGTCACCAGTGAGGAAATGAATGCGCTGGTCGCATTTTTATTGACGCTCAAATAACCTGGGTATGAAGTAGGGGCAGCCCGCCCCTGCGGTAAGATAACAACTAAATATCAGAGGAGAGTGTATGAAAATTTGGATCAAACGATTCTTTTTAGGTTTGGGGGTATTGCTTCTCGTTGGCATCGCCTATGCCGCCTTTGCCCCCATCCCGCAGGATGAAGTGCTGCCCGAAGAAAAGTGGGGAGCCGGGTCCAGCAGTGTCGAACCGGCTTGGAGCGGATTACAGCGTGACTTCCCCGCCATCAATGAAACAGCGGATAACCCCTCCACGCCCGAAAAAGTGGAACTGGGTCGCCTCCTTTTCTTTGACCCGATCCTGTCTCACAACGACGACATGTCCTGCGCCTCGTGCCACCATCCCGACATGGGATTCACAGATGGCAATGCCCAGGCCATCGGTGCGGATGAAAAGGTTCTGCCGCGCAGCGCCATGAGCTTGTGGAATGTGGCATACAACATCAATTTCTTCTGGGATGGGCGAGCATCCACCTTGGAAGAGCAGATGGAAACCCCGCTCACGCATGCAGACGAAATGGGTAGTGACCCCGAAGATATCGTCGCCGAATTAAAGGATATTCCTGAATATGTGGATCTGTTCGAGAAAGCGTTTGGTAGCACCGATGCCGTGACCTTTGAGAACGTCAAAAATGCCATCGCCGCCTTTGAGCGTTCGCTGGTCACGAATAATTCACCCTTTGATCGGTATGCCACGGGGGATGTCAATGCCCTGACTCCATCCCAGCGCCGTGGATTGGGTCTTTTCCGCTCGGCGGCGACACGTTGTTTTGAATGTCACGCCGCGCCAACTTTCTCGGATGATTCATTCTCCGTGACAGGCGTGCCCGACCTGCCCGGTCAGCCACATGATGCCGGTCGTATGGAAGTGGAAGCCTCAAGCCTGGATGGTGCTTTCAAAGCGCCGACCTTGCGCAACATCGCACTCACTGCGCCTTATATGCATAACGGCATTTTCAACACACTTGAAGAAGTGATTGATTTTTATGCCAAAGGCGGCGGGCGTGACGCAGGCGTTCAAAATGTGGATATGCACGTCATTGGTTTTGAATTGAACGAACAGGAAAAAGCCGACCTGGTTGCATTCCTGTATGCATTGACCGATGAAAGCAATTTGCCGGAGATTCCGACCAACGTTCCTTCTGGATTGGACGTGGTCAAAAAGCTTGAACCTGTGCAGGCGCGGGAAGTTGTCAGCGAAGTGAATATTGATGAAACAGAAGCAGCTTCCATTCCAAGCCATGAGCCGGTGACCTTGCGTGTCGAACCCGGTCAGACCATCCAATCCGTTGTTGATCTGGCGCTTCCCGGTGACACCATCGAAGTCCCATATGGGATTTATAAAGAGCATGTGGTCATCGACGTGAGTGATATCAAATTCTTTGGCATTCCAAATGAAGCGGGCGAGTGGCCCATCATCGAAGGCGAAGGCACTGGCTCGGACGGCGTGATCGCATCGGGTAATAATTTCGAGATGGCGTTCTTCCAGGTGAAGAACTTTACGAGCAACGGTGTCTTGGTGGAAGGCGTGACCGGCGTGTACCTGCACGATATGTATATCGAGAATACCGGCGTATATGGCGTCTACCCCGTGCGCTGCACCGATGTGTTGATCGAACGAATCGAAGGCACGTTGATGAACGATGCCGCAATCTATGCGGGCAAATCGAAGGATGTGGTTATCCGCGATACGCTGACCTATGGAAACGTGATCGGCATCGAATTGGAGAATACGGTCAACGGCGAAGTATATAACAACCATGCCCACGACAACACCATCGGTATTTTCATCGACCTATTGCCGCAGTTGCCTTCCAAGGTTTCGATGTACACCAAGGTGTATGACAACATCTCTGAAAATAACAATGGCGAGAACTTCGGTAAACCCGGTACAGCCGTTTCGCTCATTCCGCCCGGGACAGGGATGCTCATTCTTGCCGCTGACCATGTCGAGGTGTATAACAACACCTTCCGCGGAAATAAGAGTGTGGGGCTGGCCATGTTCAACCTCACCATTGGCTTCTCGGAAGAGGAGATCGATGTAGGCCCCAACCCCGAGCATAACTACGCTCATGATAATATCTATGAAAACAATGGCTACGACGCAGATAAGTTCGTGAAGGACTTGCTCGGCAGCGGCTTCGATATTGTTTGGGATACGACGGGTGTGAATAACCGCTTCGATGAACCGAACGCGAAGACATCCTTCCCGCCTGCATTGCCTTCCCGCAGCTGGCCTGAGCCGTTATATAACCTGTATTGGCGTTTGTTGAATTTCGTTGTGGGGTTGATTTCGTAAAGCAAATTGTAGGGGCGATCTTTACGGTCGCCCTGTATTTCAAAAAACATCTGATAAATGGGACACCCGTGGAGGGTGTCCCTACAGTATATTGATGGGGTCTATTTCAAGCCGCCAATCGTTGAATCGCATATCTTTCAAAACAGCTGCCGGGTCCGGCCCGCGCAAAACGACCTGCCAGCGGTACTCACCGTTTTCTTTCGCAAAGAAACATGGAACAGGCCCGATCAATTCTGTTTGACGAAACCCGCCCGCCTCCAACCGCGCCTTGAGCTTGTTCGCCAGTTTACGGGCTTCTTCCTCCGCCTTGGCCGGGTCTGCGTTGCGATATTCCAAACGTGCTAATCTTGCAAAGGGCGGATATCCCAACAGCTTGCGATATTCCAATTCGCGCTCGTAGAAGCCGTCCACATTATGCCCTGCCGCAAATTGAAGCGCATAATGCTCGGGTGTGAAGGTTTGCATAATGACCTTGCCGCCGCGTGAAGAACGCCCCGCCCGCCCGGCTACTTGAGTCAGCGTTTGAAATACTTTTTCATTGGCAAAAGGGTCCGGTAAATTCAACCCAACATCGGCGAGCACAATGCCAACCAATGTCACCAGCGGCAGGTCCAAACCTTTTGCCAGCATTTGCGTGCCAACCAGAATATCTGCCTGATGATTGGCAAAGTGGGTCAGAATGATTTCGTGCGCATCCTTTTGGCGGGTTGTATCCCAATCCCAGCGCAAAGTCCGCGCCTGCGGGAACATAGACTTGATTTCTGCTTCTACTCTTTCACTTCCCAAACCGTATTCACGAATTTGGGTGCTGGCACAAGTAGGGCAAGTCTTTGGCATCTGACGCGTATAACCGCAGCGATGGCATAATAGCGTTTGACCGTTCGAACGGTCAAACCTTTCAACATGCAAGGTCAGCGGCGTTTCGCAATTCGGGCATTTCAGAGTCGTCCCGCAGTCACGGCAGAAAATATACGTTGCCGTTCCGCGGCGGTTCAAATAAACAATTGCCTGTTCGCCGCGTGAAATGACTTCTGCTAAAGATTCGGTCAACACGCGCGAGAAGACTCCGCGATTGCCATTTTTCAACTCCTCACGCATGTCCACGACTTGGACCGGCGGCAGATTTGAATCGGTCACGCGGTTGGGTAATTCCAATTTTTGAATATGGTCATGCTCGGCGGTATAACGCTGTTCCACCGTCGGCGTGGCGGAGCCCAGCACGCACACTGCGCCGCACAGACGGGCATATTCCCCTGCGGCGGTCACCGCGTTGTAATACGGCGGCTCGCTTTGATAATACGAACTGTCATGGCATTCGTCCACAACGATCAAGCCGATATTTGGCAGCGGTGAAAACAAGGCCGAACGTGCACCGATGATGACGTTCAACTTTCCATCGCGGGCACGGCGCCAGGTGTCATAGCGTTCCCCTTCAGAAAGCTTCGAGTGAACCAAGCCCACCTGCCCCGGAAAGCGCGAAACAAAGCGCCGCACGGCTTGCGGGGTCAGCGCAATTTCGGGGACGAGGATCAGCGCCTGCTTGCCGTTTTTTATCACTTCTTCCGCCGCCCTTAAATAAATTTCCGTTTTGCCGGAGCCGGTTACACCATATAGCAGGAACGAGTTATGAGGAACGAGGGACGAGAGGGCAAGTTTGATCTCACTAAATGCAAAAGATTGTTCCGGTGTGAGTTCCAACTCGTTACTTGTTTCTTGTTTCTCGATTCTCTCCAATGGGTCGCGGAAAATTTCGTTTTCAAACAAGCGAATCAATCCGCGCTCTTCAAGTTCCTGCAAGTCGGCGATGTTGCAATTGGTTTGAGCATAAACCCATGAAAGATTGACTGGCACAGGTTGTTGGATGAGGAATCGAAGAGCCGCTTCGCGCCGCGCCTGGGTCTGCTTCGTGGACCCGAGAGAGTTGATCTCCGCCTCTGCCGTTTCAGGCGGGACGGCAAGCTGGGCCACGCGGATGTTCTTCGGTCGCACGCGCGGCGGCGGCAGGACGTTCTTCGATGTCAGCACTCCTTTTTTGACGAGCATGTTGGCGGTTCTACGCCAATCCACTTTGGCGAAGTGGGAGTCGATCTGACGTCCGCGCAGGGTGCCGCGTTCGTGGAGGAGCTTGAGCAAGCGTGTTGAAACAACGGACGTTTTTTCCTCGTAACTTGTAACTCGTAACTCGTAACTCACATCCGCCTGCTGACTCAACCCGATGGGGATCATCATGCCAATAATGGCGGAGAGCGGATTCAGCGTAGAGGCTGCCAACCGCATGGCAAGGGCAAGCTGGGGCGTAGTCAGAAGCGGTGCAGGGTCGAGCAGGTCAAGGATCGGTTTGAGATTCGGTATGGAGGAGGAATCGGTCAACTCGACGATGATGCCCTGCACAATTTGATTCCCAAATGGGGCGATGACGAGGCAACCGGGCAGAAGGTGGGGGATCAGTTCTTCGGGGATGGTGTAATCGAAGACTCCCGAGATTGCAGGAACATTGACGGCAAGGCGCGCAAACATGGCTGGATTATAATGTCTGAAACGGAGGCTGATATGAGTACATTTATTCTTGTGGCGGGTGGTTTGCTGGTGTTGATCGGGGTGGGGCTTTTGGCGCTTGTTTTTTTGAAATCCAATCAGGTGAACCTGACGGAAAAAACGGACGACAAGCCGGAGTGGATGCATGCCATGCCGCCGGAGGAAACGGTGAAAGCCACGCTGGCTGACAATGAGGGAGTCACGCTATATGACCATGATGAGGGCGAGAAATTGGCCGCACCGTTTGCGGAGCAGATCGAAGATGTTTTGCGCGCCAAGGCGGCAGAAGACCAATATTTGAAATCGTTCGATATTGATTTTGCGACAGCGCCAGATGGCAGTCTGGAGATCTGGGTCAACGGCACGCGGTACGAGGGAATGGCGAACCTGCCTGATGAACGTTTGAAGGATACGTTGTTACAAGTGGTGAAGGAATGGAATAGTAGAAAGTAGCGGTGTCAGTAGTTAAGAACGCGCGAGGCGCTCCCTTGCGCGTTTTTATTTAACGGATGTTACGCAATTCCTGTAGAGCAAAACCTCCCTTTGCGAAAACGGATATTGACGGGTTGCCCCTACTGTGTACTATCAGTTATTTTAGAATAACTGCCGCCCCGTACCCGACCACGGATGTTGTATCGCCTGTGATATCGCCGGAGGTTGCGTAGTTAAGGGATTGGATTTGTTTTCCGCCAAGCTGCTGTGCTGCCCACATCACTGCAGCGACGGCGGCATGCCCGCAGGCGAATCCTTTGCGGCTGCGTTCTGCTTCGAAAACCCTTTCGGGTTTGAAAGATTCGAATCGTTTAAGCATTTCATGGTCCAAGATGCTTGCGGTCTGCTGGTCGTAGAAATGCGAAAGGTCGGTGGATGCGATGAGGATGGCATTTTTATTTTGAAGGGTTTGCGCCAACGCTTCACCGAGTTGCCTTGCCACGCTTTCTTCCTGTGCGCGGATCATGACCGGCAGGAGTCTGAATTCATGTTGAAAGACGCGCTGTAAAAATGGAAGCTCGATCTCCAGCGAATGTTCGCGGTCGTTTGCAATAGGGGTGATGGGAATCTGAAGATGGGAGCGAAGCTTGGCAAGAGAGATGGTGTCGATTTCAATGTTGCCAAGCGGGGTGGCATAAGCTTGATGTTTTGTAGTGACCAGTGGTCGTGGGTCGTAATTGTGGAAAGGGGAGAGGATTGTGACCAGGTCAGGTTGTAGTCCGCGCAGGGTGGCGAAGGCATGGGCAGCGACCACACCGGAGTAGCGATGACCTGCGTGGGGGGCAATGACGCCAAGTACCTGGCCGGTTAGTTTAGGGAGAGTGGCCTTGGCAAAATATTCGTCGATACTAGAGGCAAGGGATTTCGGATTGCCCGGGTACCATGTTCCCGCAATTGGAGAGGGGCGAATGTCGAGCGTGATCATAATTTTATTGTAGCATTAATGGAAATAAAAAATCCAGAGAACTCTCTCTGGATTTTTTGAAAGCCTTAAGGGTCTTTTATTACGGCTGGCTGATCTTGATCCAATCCATTTCTACGAGGATGGGCAGGACGTTGAAGGCAGAGACCGACACACCCACGCCGCCTTCACGCAGGCCGTATTTCTTTTCAGTGATAGCGGTCACTGATTCGCCGTTGATGGTGAGGGAAAGTTTATCACCGGAGCAGGTAATGCTGTATTCGTTGACATCCTTGCCGATCTTGATGGCGTTGGAACCACCATTCGCAATGCGGTTGTAGCCGATCGAGCCGTTGGAGGTCACTTCAGCGAACAGCACATCGTAGAGGCCATTATTCGCGATGTTGAACTCATACCAGCCGACATTGGGGTCATAGCGGCAGATGAGGCTG
>JAEURI010000152.1 GCA_016789225.1 Anaerolineales bacterium | reverse complement strand
TCCAGTAGTGCCATTACCCCATGTAATGGCACCAGCATTGGTTGCCACTCCATTATCCCAAAGCCAACTTCCAACCACATAGTTCCCGTTGTTTAAAGCTGTTACTTCACTTCCAACGGAACTACCAACCTGATTGCCTATCAAACTATTACCGGGAGATACTGCACCGGTTGTACCTGTGGCCCCATTGCCCCAGGTGACCGCACCGGCATTTGTTCGCATCAGGGTGGTGTTGAACCAATAAGGACTTTGAACGACATAATTTCCATTCGTAAGTGCCACAACACCAAAATTCCCAATTTGGTCGTTTGATGTTGAGCCATACAGGCTGTTCGCGGTGGTTACAGGGCCGGTGATGCCGGTTGTTCCATCTCCCCAGGTGACGGCCCCTACATCTGTATTTCCGCCGTTATTCCAATAGGTGCTAATAACGACATAATTTCCATTTGTAAGCGCCACCACACTGCCGCCTACTGCATCACTGATAACACTTCCAACTAAACTATTGGCATTGGAGACAACCCCTGATATTCCTGTATTTCCATCCCCCCAAGTAACAGCGCCAACATTCGTTACACCGCCATTATCCCAACTGCCACTGTAAAGAACATAATTTCCATTGGATAAAATGGTCAGACCATTCCCAATGTAATCGTCTGTTGAAGAACCAACTAGGCTGTTCGCCGCTGAAACGACCCCATTCAGCCCGGTGGTTCCATTTACCCAGGTCACGGCCCCGGCGCCGCTGTTACCACTGTTGTTCCACCAAATGCTGCGAACAAGAAAATTCCCGCTGGGAAGGGCGCTGACAATATACCCAACCCGGTCAAAAGCGGTTGAACCCTTCAATGTACTGATCAATTCCCGTGTAGCTCCATTGTAAAGATAAACCGCCCCAACATCTTGAACGGCCCCATCATCATAATAGGGGTCTGCGACCACGATATTCCCGTTGGAAAGCGCAACGACGGAGGAACCGAAGTAACCGCTCCCCGCAGGGCCGACGAGCTTGACCTGCGACCCGGCCTGGGCAGATTTTCCACCCACTGCCGCCAATAAAAATAAAACGATAAAGCTGGCGATCATAAAACGTAAAAAGATTATTCCTTTGGCTTTTTTCATATTAAGTTTCTCCTGTCAGTGAATTGAACTGCACTATAAAACGGATTTTGTTGACTCGTGTTGCCAAAATGTTGACAACTTTCAGGTAGAATCGCGGCGTATGGTAAAACGTTCGCATGACATTTCACCCTCTACTTTCCAGACCTTCGGAGAGTTGCTTAAATATCTTCGCGAACGTGCAAGGCTTTCCCAACGGGAACTGGCCCGGCAGGTTGGTTATCACTATAGCTATATGAGCCGCCTGGAAAGCAACGTCCGCCTGCCTGATGAGATCACCCTGCGGACGCGTTTCGTTCCGGCACTTGGCATTGAAGATGAACCAGCCTTCGTACAACGTCTGCTGGAATTGGCAGCCGGGGGAGAAGCCCCAGTGGAGAATCGGCTGAATGGAGCCATACCCGCTTCCGGCGCAGTGCGAAGCGGAGCGCTTCCCGTCATTCTGACGTCATTGCTGGGACGAGAAGCAGAGTCAGCCACCTTGTTGCAGATTCTCTCCAGCGATGAGGTTCGGCTGGTGACGTTGATCGGCCCGCCTGGGGTCGGTAAGACGCGCCTTTCCCTGCATGTTGCCGAACAACTTGCTGAACGTTTTGAAGATGGGGTTGTATTCGTTGATCTCATGCCTGTGTTGGATGCCGGACAGGTGATCTTTGCCCTGGCATCGGCGCTGGGCACCCAAGAGACTGTTGACACATCGGCATTGGAGAACGTGCAAGCGGCCTTGCACGGACGTCAAATGTTGATCGTAATGGATAACTTTGAACAGGTGTTGGATGCCGCGCCGCAGATCATGTCTTTACTGGCTTCTGCGCCGGGTGTGAAGATCCTTGCTACAAGCCGCGAAGCGCTGCGAATACGGGGCGAGCAAGAGTTCCCGCTCTCGCCATTGGCCGTGCCCGATGGACAAAATGTATCTTTGTTGGATTTCCCCTCGGTTCGGCTTTTCTTGCAACGGGCACAAGCGGCACAACCTGGCTTTGTCCTGACCGAAGAAGACGCCTCACGCGTCGCCGAGATCTGCCGCCGGTTAGACGGCCTGCCCCTGGCGATAGAATTGGCCGCTGCGCGCATCCGCACATTTTCGCTGAGGGATATGCTCGAGCAATTCGACCGCCGCTTTCAATGGCTGGCCCTCACAGCCAGGGATATCCCTGAATGGCGGCGTACGCTTTGGTCCGCCATTGCATGGAGCTTCAACCTGCTGACGGAAAAAGAGCGCATCTTGTTTGCCCGGCTTTCCATATTCTCCGGCGGCTGGACGATTGAGTCGGCTGAAGCCGTATGCGCCGATGAGACCTGCCCGCAGGCCGACATTCTTCCCATGCTCTTGCAACTGGCAGATAAATCCCTGATGGTTATTGAATCAGAGGGGCGTTATCGCTTTTTGGATACGATTGCCAAGTTCGCTTTTGAGAAATTGAACGAGAGTGGAACGCTGGACGATATTGCCCGGCGGCATCTTTTGCATTTTGCCGACTGGGCCGAAGCCCTGGAAGGTCGTTTCAACCGCATTGGCCCGCTCGCGTTCCAGAAACAGACAAAGCTGGAGCAGAACAACATTCGTGCCGCCCTCGATTGGTCACTGAATCATCGCGATCATTTTCTAGATGGTCTGCGGCTCGCCATTCCGGCCAATTTGATCTGGCTGGAGCATGGGCTGATCCGCGAGGAATATGACCGCGCGCGTATCTTTCTACGCCGCGCAACCGACCCCGCTTTCCAAACCCTGTTGCCGCGTTTACTCTTGCGAACGGCTGCTCTTGGGTTGCGTATTGGTCAGGGGAGTTTGGCATATCGTTATTGTCAGCGTGCCGAAGAACTGGCCCGCCGCCTGAACGATACAACCCAACTGGCCGCCGCATTGCTCATGCGCGGGGATATTGAGCGGGATACCGGCAAATTCGAACAAGCCATCAAGACGTTGACAGAAAGTGTCGAACTGTATCGCGGCCTGAATCTTTTATCTGAATTAAGTCTCAGCCTCTCCAGCCTGGGGAATGCCTTGTATTTCGGGGGAAGGCCGGCAGAATCTCATGGCATGCTTGAAGAAGCCATTGCTGTTGCCACCCCGATCGATGACCTGGTTGCTTTGGGCGCCGCCCTGCGTGTGCGCGCCATCACCCAATTGACCGATAAAAAATATGAAGATGCGCTGGATACCTTCCACACCGCGCTGGATGTTGCTCATGAAAGCGGTGACCGTCCCAGTGCAGGCGTGATCCTGGCGAACCTGTGCCTCATCACGAACATCCTCGAAGATTACCCAGCCTCTGCGCGCTATGCATCCGAGGCGGTTTCAGTCTTTCACACTCTGGGCGATGAAGACCAGCAGGCCTTCCCAAAGCGGATGCATGCCTATGCCTTGTTGCATCAGGGATACCCAGGCCGCGCGCGAAGTCTGGCGCTTGAAAGCCTGCGCGCCAATTTGCAGGATAACCCTGGCGGCAATGGAGTCTTTGCCTGCCTGGTGGCCCTGACAGAGATCAAGTTCGCAGAAGGCAACCTGGAGGATTCCGCAAAACTATATGCTTATCTCAATGCCCATGCGCGCGAACGGATCAGGTTCGATTCAGATGTCAAAGCTTTGGAACGATTAACACAAAAATTCTCAAAACTGGAAACGGAACACTGGCAAAAGCAGGGAGAGACCATGGTGCTGGAATCTATCATTGAAATTGCCCAACGATAGATCCGCTTAAATCAAGAGCCGGTGCAGAACACTCTGCACCGGCTCTTTTGATTCTACGGCAGGCCAAACGCCTTTACCAGGAAGACCGCCATCTGAGCACGGGTGACTGCGGTTTCCGGGCAGTACGTCCCAGCCGCACAACCGGAGGTAATTCCTTCAGCGGCCAGCTGTTTGATCCAGGCCGCGGCCCAATAATCCACAGCCACATCGCTGAAGCCGGAGTCAGAGCCAATGGCGGGCGGGGAGTAGGATGACCCATACTTGGCTTTCAACAGGAAGACAGCCATCTGAGCACGGGTGACCGGGCTATCGGGACAATAATTGCCGCCTCCGCACCCGCCGGTAATGGCTTCTGCCGCGAGCTGCTTGATCCACGCTGCGGCCCAATAATCGGTTGCGACGTCGCCGAAGCCGGTGCTTGCGCCCACGGCGGGCGGAGCGTAGCTCGACCCATGAATCCCTTTGAGCAGGAAGACGGCCATTTGTGCGCGGGTGACTGTGCTTTCCGGGCAGTAATTCAGCGGATTGGTCGAACACCCGCCGGTGATGCCTGCGTTATACAGCCGCTCGATGAACGAGACCGCCCAGTATGAGTCGGGCACATCGGCAAAGATCGGAGCTGCATCTATGACGCTGATGGCGAAGGCTTTTTCAAAGGAAAGGCCGTCATTATCCGTGGAGCGTACGCGGATGGAATAGGAATTCTTGTTGAGGAAATTGAAGGGTTGGGCGGTCAATAGCTTGTTACCGCTGATCGAGAAAGCCGCATTGTCTTCACTGCCGGTTCCGCTTACGAGCGAATAGGTGAAGGTGTTGCCCACATCCGGGTCGGTCGAGGCGAAGGTTCCCACTTCGGTTCCAGCGGGCAGGTTTTCGGTCACGCTGGAGGCGGAAAGGGAGATATCGGTCGGGGCGAAATTTTTTGTGATGGTATAGGTCTGGCCTGAGGTGTAGGCTAACCCGGTGAGTGTATACCCTGTCAGACCCTGAATGGAAGCAGTGAGGGGCAGGTCCAATCGAATGCTGCCGTTGCCTGTCCCGGTGTTGACCGTGACCGTGCGGGTGGAGCCGGAGCCCATCACCGTTGTAATGGATGCGCCGGAGACGCCGCTGGTATTCAGGGAGAAATCAGCTTCGGCAACGTTGGTCACATCTTCAGAGAAGGTGACCGTAAAATTCACGCTCGCTGCGTTCGTTGGGCTTGGGTTGGCGCGTGTTATGGAAGTTACAGTCGGCGCGGTATGTTCGTACGCGCCAATGTCGCACAGACCGCCCTGTGAGCGGGGGAGTCCGTTCTGCGATTCGTTATCCACCGGGCTTGCGCCGCAGATGGCTGTGTCGCCAGCATCGATGGCAGGGGAGCCAACCGGCAGCAACATCGTCTGGGTCGCGCCGCCGTTGTTGGCAAGCGCATTCACCACCGCAGAGGTTGCCAAAGCGCTGGTCACGTCGTTGACGCCGGGGAAACAGTCGTTTGCCAGGGTTTGGAACAGGTTGTGGTTGTTCTTGACGATCGTGGCGGTATTGTTAATGGCGCAGTTTTCGCCGCTGGAACCGGTGGTGAGAGTATTCCCATACACAATGGAATTGGATAGCGTAACAGTCGAAACTTCATTGCTGCTTGCGGTTGTGGCAAGGATGCCGCCGCCGCCGACACTGTTTCTAGCGCTGTTGCCGACAATGGTCGAGTTGAGGATGTTGATGGTGGCAATGTCGTTCACTGTGCCGCCTGAGGCCTGATTATAGATCGCGCCGCCCTTGCCAAGCGTGCTGCTGTTACCGGTCAGGGTGCTGTTGACGATGGTAATGGAACTGGTGTTTCCATTATTCCCAAGATTGTAAATACCTCCACCGTTGCTGTTTCCATCGGTATTTGCCACATTCCCTTCCAGGGTGGAGGAATTAATGATGACGGTTCCGTTATTGTTGTACAACCCTCCGCCATCATCGCCTACGGAGTTATCGGCGATGGTGCTGTTCGTGACGGTTAGAGTGTTTAGGTAATTGTAGATGCCTCCCCCGTTGCGTGCGGAATTCAAGGCAATCCTGCTGTTGGTGATAGCAATAGTGATGGGGGCATTGTCCTCATAAAAGACCATCCCGCCGCCGTTGGAACCACCCGCCGCCCCTGTGTTGTTTGTGACGATCACATTATCGAACGTAACGGTTCCGGTGGCGTCTCCCACATACAGCCCACCGGCCCCCGAATTTGTGGATTCGTTGTTATCAATGAGCACATTCGTCAGGCTAAGTGACCCTTCCACCGAATCGAAATAAATGCCGCCGCCATCCCAAAAGGTGGTGTTATCGCTGATGGTGCTGTTCGTGATGGTCAGGCTGCCCTCATTGCCGAAAACAGTGATCGCCCCGCCGCGCGGATAGGCGCAGGTTATTGGCGGCCCGGCAGGCGCCGAGTTATTCGTGATGATCACGTCATCCATGGTCAGGAAGGCATTATTTGCGATGGCTCCGCCGCCGCAGACCATATTAGGGTCGGCATAGCCTTTGGTCATGGTCATGCCGGAAATAATCACGGTATTCGATATGGGGTTACTTATCGGCATGTTGAAAATACGCGAGGCATTGTTCCCATCCAGGGTGAGCTGGCCTGAGCCAGGGCCGGTGATGGTCAAATTTTTATTCACGATCAGTTCGCCCATGCTGAGGATGATCGTGCCGGTTACGCTGAAGGTGATGGAGTCACCCGGCGAGGCGACGGCAATGGCGTCTCGCAGCGAACAATCAGCGTCGATGCAGGAACCGTCGTTTTCATCGGTCAGGGTGTTTACAACCAGTCCCGCCGCGCGGACCGGGCCGGCTGGAAGGATCACCAGTCCCAGCAGAAGAATTACTAAAAATAGATTTCTGATATTAAGCGAAATTTTCACAGGGTTATCCTTTGGCGAATTGAATATATTTAATGGCCCGATTGTAGCGGATTTCTACACGCCTTCCATGGTACTTAAGGCTGGCATAACAAAAGCCGCCGGAAACCGGCGGCCTTTGTTCATCATGGTTCAGGCGGACTTGCAGGTTTGCTCTGCCCTGGGGGATCTTCTTTTTTTTCTTCTTCGTCGTCCTTTTTTTCGAGGAAGGCATCCACCTGCTCCAGCAGGCGTTGGATCTCCTTGCGGTCATCCACGGCCTGATGTAGATAACTGGTAAAGGATTCCTTCTCAGCCTCGGAAACGCCCTGCAAGATTCCCTGTCCGCGCGCGATCTGTGAATTCTTTTCGGTCAACTTGATCATCAAACGCTTGCGGTATTCGATATAGAACTCACGCTCGCTCATCGGCTTTGTTTCGACCGGGGCCGTGAGCTTCAACAGATCTTCGATCGCTTTCAAGAGTTCATCGATGGCAACCGGCTTTTCCATGAAGCGCGTGGCGCCTGCCGTAATGGCGAAGGATTTATCCTCAGGAGCCACATAAGTGGCGGAAAGGAAAATGACCGGGATCGCGCGGGTCTCGCGTTGCACGCGCAGGTGATGCACAAGGGTAAATCCGTCCATGCGCGGCATGAGGATGTCTGTGACGATCAGAAGCGGATGCTCCTTCTCGATCACCTCCAGCGCCTCCTGCCCGTTGCGCGCCGTCCGCACCTGATAACCCTTGAATTTCAGGGTCGTGTCCAACAGGGTCAGGATATCGGGAATATCCTCCACGACCAGCAGATAGCCTTGAGTTGTGTTCATACCCTGATTGTAGTCTTAAATTTCGCTTTTATGGGTTGTGAAATGATTACCGATTTTTATAGGTCAGTGCTCCAGCATAGCTCCCGATGGGGATGGTTTTGACTTTTCAAGAAGCCTCTAGACCTGAAAATTATCACTGAAAAGCAATACTTCCCCTGCCTGGCCCTGTGTATACTGATTCAAATGAATGAGACCCTCACCCTCGACAAGATCGCGCTTTTACACCTGGCCTTCAACGGCCTTTCGGATGAGGAGCTGCAAGAAATGGCTGCCCTCACCGAGTTCCGTGCCTACCCGCCAGAGCATCTGCTTTGTCATGAAGGCGCTTACGAGGAAATCTTCTACATTATCGCAGATGGCAGGGCCGTTATCAGCAAATTCATTGGCGAAGGCGAGGGCGAACGCGTCCTGCGGCATGTGGGCAAGGGTGACCTGATCGGCGAGATGGCCCTCATCCAGAACGCGCCGCGCTCGGCTACTGTGCGAACCCTTACTGACTGCGTTGTGCTGGAGATGGGCAAGGCCGACTTCGAGACTATGCTCAGCCGCAGCCCGCGCATGGCGCTCAACATCGTCCGCATCACGCTAGACCGTCTGCGCGAGAACGACCAGATGGCCATCCGCCACCTGCAAAATACCAACAAGATCCTGCGCCAGCTCGACCGCAACAAACTGGAATTCATTCAGGTGGCCGCACACGAACTGCGCACCCCGCTGACCGTGCTCAAAGGCTATGCCAACCTGATGCGCTCTGCCCAAGAGGTCAAAGCCAACCCGGCTCTGGTCGAAGTGACCGAGGGCATCCTCAAAGGCACCGACCGTCTGCACGGCGTGGTCAATACCATGCTGGATGTGACCCGTATCGACGGCGATACCCTCGAACTGCGCGCAGCCCCTGTCCTGCTCAAGCGGCTGATTCAGGATATCCTGGCCGACCACAAAAATGCCGCCTCCGAACGGACCATCGGACTGGCCTTCTTTCAGGGAGAGGATACGCCCTTCATTCACGGTGACCCGGCTCTCGTCCATAAGGCCATAAATCACCTGGTGGTCAACGCCATCAAATACACTCCCAATGGTGGCCATGTCACCGTGCGCACCCGCCCGGTGACCATGAACGGGAACCTGCCCGGGGTCGAGATCAGCGTCACCGACACAGGCATCGGCCTGGATCGAGAGCATCATGACCTGGTCTTCGAGAAGTTCTATCAAGTGGGCGATGTGGCCATTCATTCCTCCGGCACCACCACCTTCAAGGGCGGCGGACCCGGCCTGGGCCTCGCCATCGTGCGCGGAGTGGTGCGGGCGCATGGCGGCAAAGCCTGGGTGGAAAGCCGCGGCCATGATGAAGTGAATTTCCCCGGGTGTACCTTCTACCTGCAATTACCGGTCGAACCGGTGAAGACCGCACCCCTAAAAGGTCCCTGACCTCTTGCATAAGTGCTCCCGCCGCAGTCCCCGGCGGCGGGGACGCCGCCTTGAGCAAGGTAATTTTTTGACTTTTGCAAGAAGTCTATTCTTCCGCCAGTGACTCAAAATCAAATTCAATGAACGGCAGGTCATTCTCGATGCGGGCCTTCCGCTCGCGCATGAAGTTCGCGATCCACATGTGACCGCTGTTCTGCGTGTCGAAACCCGGGGACTGCATAAAACCTTCCAATGTGCTGTGGTCGATGCCTTCGATCTCGAAATCGCGATGAACCACGGCATATAGTTCGAGCTCGCGCAGTTTCAAAAAAGCGGGGATCTCCTTCAACCAGCGTGGGTCCAGGTGAAAGGCGCGGCGATAGCCCCGTAGAAAATGAAGCATGAATTCCCTGGTAAAGGAGGCGCTGTCTGCGTATCCGTATTCCTCTGCGTCCATTGAGATGTAAAACAGCACGATGGCAATATCGTTGATGAACCAGCTATAGGCGCAATCGTCGAAGTCAAAGAGGGTCAGAGTCCCGTCATCATCCATGAAGAAGTTGTTTTGATGCGCGTCCTGGTGGATCAACCCGTAACAGCTTTTATCTCTGGGCAGGCTGGAGAAATGCGCCAGCAGCGAACGATATTTTTCGCGGGCGCTTACCTCAGCAGCAGGCAGGTAACTCTCGATGAAGTTCAAACTTTCATCCTCCCATTCCGGGCGCTTCCATCCCTCCACTGGTTCATAATCCACTGCAAGTGCATGCATCCTCCCCAATAATTGACCGTAATTCTCGTAACGCGCTGTTGACCACCCGGCCTCCCATGGCTGTTGACCTCTTGCGCGCACAAAGGCCGTAGCCAGGAACTGCCCGCCCTGCCCGTCATCGATGACCTCGACCAGCTTCCCGCCAAGGGACGGCACCGCCCGCGCCACAGAGACGCCTGCATTCGCCAGGTGATTGATCCAATGCACCTCGCCCTGTACAAGCGGCTCGCCCTTACGCAGGCTGTGACCGATGCGCAGAATATACCCGCCTCCCTCGCGCTCGAATTCATAGATAAAACTCTCAAAGGTATCGATGGGACGGATTGCATCCTTTGCGATGCCGTGACGCTGCATGGCCTCCTGCAGAATGCCTTCGTGATAGCGGGCTGTGATCTTTGAATCCATAAGGTTGAAAACTCCGTGTTTTGCCGTATCGTCTGGGGTGCCTGAAAGAGTATGTAAAAGATTCCATAATTACTTTACACTTTAAGAGTGTGTCGCCCTCCCAAAGCGGTGTCCTTCGGGAGCATGACGCAACCCGAATAGAGGAGCAGCTTGGGTTATTTATCGAGCGGACGGGCTGGCAGAAGCCAGACTCTCAAGCCGTTTGGAAATCGGCAGGATATATTCCTCCGGCTGGAACGCGCCCTGCGTCAACACCAGCGGACGTCCATCCGGCTCGAAGGTCAGCACACAGCCAACTCTCAAAGGCTCGGTTGGGATCTGGTAGCCGTTGCCCTTCAAGATCGAAGCGAAGACTTCCCAGGTGGCGGGCGTTTCCTTAAGGATAAACTTTCGCACCCAGGCCATCCGGTCGCGCACGTTCTCCTGTGGCGGGGTCAGGATGAAGAGTTTCTGACGCATGCCGCGCGAAAGGATCGAAGTCAGTTCGAATTGCAGGTTGTTCGAACTGCCCAGCTGCATCAGGATGCAGGCGCACTGCTCGGCCCGCTCGAAGAAAACCTGCTTCCAACTCTCGTCGGTTTGATAATCGCGGAAGGCGCCTTCAGTGGGGAGATCGTCGATGGGGTTGCCCAGCGCCACGAAGGGACCGAGGCGCTTCGTCACCTCGCCGCGGAAATATTTCTCGAAGGTCACATCCTCCCCATAGACCGGAGCATTCGCCGTCAGAATGGCCGAGTTGTTCATCAGGTTGAAGAGCTTCCGCTCGAATGGAGGCAGATCTACATCGTCGGCATAGACGATAAGGTCGTTATATTTTTTCTTTTCGTACTCGGGCAGGTGGACGAATTTCAGGCTTTCCTGGTCGAAGGAACGCAGATACAACACAGGCGGGCGCGCATCCTCTTTCAGCGCCTTGGCCCCGGTCGGCATTTTCTGCAGGATGTAGGCGCGGAAGTTGACGATCGTCAGGATGATTGGCAGCACCAGGATCGCCCCAAGGCCCTCCAGGTTTTCAGTGATATCCAGGCTGCCATTGACGAACAGGACGATCACATACACCATCGCCGCCACACTGACCGCCAGGAACAGATACGCCAGCGCCCGGTAGGGCATCTTCGACTCGTGCTGCTGGTTGTGTCGCTTTTTACGGCGCGCGCCCCGGCGCTGCGAGATATACGCCAGCGTCGGCAGACCATAGGCAATGAACAGGATCGGCCCAAAACACACGGCCGTACACAGCAGAGCCGAACCAATAATGTTCAGGAGTTCCATGCTAAATGTCCTTGGAGGCGGTTTCTACGTACATGGATTGAAAGGAATACACGCTCGAACATGCACCTTTCAAGTGTACCGCATGCATCCCTCATTCACGTAAATTCGCCAAGAGTAGCAGACGAATCCCCTCATCCAAAATCCTCCCAACCTGATACACTAGGCCGCATGTCCGACTGGCTGACCGAAATAAAAAGACTCTTCCACAAACAATCCCCCGCCAGGCACGACCCGCCATATCTGGCCGCCATCGCCAAGGATGACCCCGAACTGCTCGAATCCGCGCGAGACTGGGTCCACCCTGAAGACATCGCCCCCTTGTTGGCCCTGTATTGGCAGCTCAAGCAATGGAACCACAAACGCGCCATCGTCGAGATCCTGCAAGACCAGGATGCCCCCGGCATGCGCGAAATCATGTTGGACTTTCTACGAACGCCGCTCGCGCCAGGAGACGAGCGCACAGAGCTGGCTCAAGCTCTGGCCTTGGGGTTCATTCATGAGGCCTACGACCGCTACCAATCCTATTACAACGATCGCGAATTGCTGGCGCGGGATGTTGCCGCAGTATTGGCCCAGCACGGACTGCAAGCCGAACCGCCACCTCTGCCGCCCAACCCGACCAAAAGACCGCCTAAACCGCAGCCTGGGCTTGCTCCCAACCAGCGGCTGTTGACCGCCGCCCAAAGCGGTGACCTGCCCGGGTTGCGCCAGGCCCTGCGTGATGGTGCGGACGTCAATGCTGTCTTGCAGGAAGGCAATACCCAGGGCTGTTCTGCTTTGATGTTGGCCCTCCTCAATGAGCGCTTCGACGCGGCAGCCGTCTTATTGGATCACAATGCAGACGTTCGTTATGCCCGCCCTGCGCCGCACACCAAAGACCGCTCCCGCGGACAGTCTGCACTATGGTGGGCCGCAACCAAGGGACACCTGCCCCTCGCCGAACGTTTGGTGAACATGGGCGCAGATGTGAACCTGCCGGACCACTTCGGTGGGACGCCCGCCATTCAAGCCGCGGAGCATGGGCATTTACCCCTGCTGCAATATCTTGCCAGTCAGGGCGCGGATTTACACGCCAAGATCAGCGATGGCCGCAATGCCTTTCATCTCGCCGTGCGAGACGGGCGCACCGCAGTGGTGGAATATCTTCTTGCCGAAGGCGCCGACCCCAACGAGCGCGGCTCCAGCGGCTACACCGCTCTCATGTCTGCCGCCGCGAACAACGATGTGGACATGGCCAACATCCTCATTGCTCACGGAGCCGAAGTGGACGCCCGCCATACCGGCCCGGGTATTTACAAAGCCCTCAAAGGGTGGACACCTCTGGTCTTCGCCGTCAACGGCAGCCACTCTCGCATGGTGCGCCTTTTATTGCAGGCCGGAGCGAACCCCAACCTGCGCATGCCCGCCACCCGCGGCCCGCGCGGAGAACCCCTCCCGGCCCGCAAAGTGATCGACTTCGTAAAAGGCAAACGCGGCGAAAGCATTGCCCGCCTCCTGCAAAAGTATTTGTAGCTTAAGTCTCTACCCACCATCTAGAAAAAAGAACTTCTCAGCA
>JAEURI010000117.1 GCA_016789225.1 Anaerolineales bacterium | reverse complement strand
GTCGAGCGTTTTTGCGGCATTCGCTTCGTCCATGCCGGTTAACCGGGAGACCTCCCTGACCATGCCGCTCTCTTGAAGGATATTTGTATTAATATTCCCGGAGTTCATCTGCGTGAACATATCATCCAGGTCGAACGTGTTCGAATCCCTGCCGGATGTGGGGTGATGTGCCAGCAGTTTGTGCGCCACAAAAGAGACGACGACCATGGCGATCTCGGGCGGAATTTTCATCTTCTTTGCGAGTTTCACCACGAACGGCTGTAGCAGCAATAGGATCGGATCACTCCCCGCCGCAGCCTGGTTCATCGACCCGGTCTGATTCCCACCCATGACCATTTCCAGCATTCCCATCATATCGCCCAGCCCGCCTTGTTGACCTGAACTGGCAGGAGCTTGTTGCTGCTGCCCGCCCAGTAATCCTCCAATGAGGTCTGCCATTGGGTCGGAGCCTTGCCCCGTTGAACTTCCCTGCTGGCGGGAATCGACAAGCACTTTGAGAATATCTTCCATGGACATGAGTTTTCTCCTTGATTAAAAAAACAAGCACGACGATTTCCGTCGTGCCTAAGTTCTTTATTCCGACTTGCTGTCGCTGTCACTCTTTTTCGTTGAGCTTGTATCTCCCGAAGGCGACTTGTGATCGGTGGCGTAAAACCCCGATCCCTTGAAAATGACCTTGGTGGGGGTAATGACCTTCTTCAACGCCTTCTTACGGCACTCGGGGCAGGTCTTCAACGGGGCATCGGTAAAGGATTGCTGGCGCTCGAATTGGACACCACAATTTTCACAGCGATAGGTATAAACGGGCATTTGGAACTCTCCTTGCTTCTTTCCTTGAATACGACTGCGGCATTATAGCGTTTATGGTCGGGTGTGGCAAGCCTGTAAAGCGGCATGTTATAATTTTCTTACAAAAAATACAGACCTTATGCTAATTTGATGCACGTCCACAAGAAAAGTTGCAGCAGCGGGTCGTATGGAGACAATGATGTTGAAGATTGAGGTCGTTTACTGCGCGGTTTGACATTACACCAACCGGGCCGTGAGTCTGGTGCAGGAACTGCTGAAAGAGTACGAGCACGTCATCGAATCGGTGGCGCTCATTCCCTCGGACGGAGGCAGGTTCGAGGTTATCGTGAACGGGGAACTTATCTTCTCCAAATTGCAGACCAAGCGTCACGCGGAAGCTGGCGAAATTCTCGGTCTCATCTCGAAGATGGTTGATTAACTCACCAACCATGTCACCCTGAGCGACAGCGAAGAGTCTCTGAGACAATCGTAGAGGTTCTCACCGCACTGGCGCGCGGTGCAAGTGTCGCTCCGCTCACGCGTGCGCACGGTGCAGGCAGAACGACACTGTATAAAGTGAGTGATAACTGATGTTGTGCGATACCGTCGTAGGGGCGACCCGTCAGGGATTAACCAAAACCCAAACATACAAGAAAGGGTCGGCCTGTCACAGGGCAACCCTCCCTTTTAGGGCAGGCGCGTCTTACAGCATGGACGGGTTGCCCCTACGAAAAAAAACAACGAGGCATACGAATGGCAAAAAAAGGACGAGTATTTTCAGGCGCGCGCCCCACGGGACGCCAGCATTTGGGGAATTACCTGGGCGCGATCCAAAACTATGTGGATCTGCAGACCGACTATGAATGCGTGTATTGCATCGTGGATGTTCACGCCCTCACCACGGTGGAGACCACACAAGAGCTAAAGCAGAACACCTTTGAAATGGCGCTCGATTGGCTTGCGGCGGGCATCCGCCCGGCTGATTCGATCCTGTTCGTGCAATCGCACGTGCCCGAAGTGATGGAACTACATACCTATCTTTCGATGGTCACGCCGCTCGGCAAATTGACCGACCTGCCCACCTTCAAGGAAAAAGTCCGCCAGCAGCCGGAGAACGTCAATTACGGCTTGCTCGGCTATCCTGTGCTGATGACTGCTGACATCGTCCTCTATAAAACGGACATCGTCCCCGTCGGCATCGATCAAGCTCCTCATATCGAATTTGCGCGCGAGACCGTCCGCTCGTTCAATTATCGCTTCAATACCAAGGCGCTGATCGAGCCGCAGGTCAAGCATACTGAAGTGAAGAAGGTCGTCGGCATCGATGGCAAGGACAAGATGAGCAAGAGCCTCAACAATCATATTGAGTTGGCTCTCACTGCTGAAGAAACGACCAAGCGCGTCCGGGAAATGGTCACCGACCCCGCCCGTCAGCGCAAGACCGATCCCGGCAACCCGGATGTCTGCAACGTGTTCACCATGCACAAGATCTTCTCCCCGCAGGAAGAAGTGGACATGATCAATGTCGAGTGCCGCCGCGCTGGCATCGGCTGTGTCGATTGCAAACTCCGTCTTGCCTCGAACCTCAACAAACACCTCGAACCCTTCCGCGCCAAACGCGCCGAATTCGAAGCCAAACCGAGCGAAGTGCAAGACATCCTCAACGACGGCGGCAAACGTGCCCGCGCCATCGCGCAAGAGACGATGCGTGAAGTCCGCGAGGCGATGAAGTTGCCCTGACAGTAAATGGTAAATGGCAATTACCATTTACCGAAGTTCTTTTATGCGCCTCCTTATCCAACGAGTATCCACAGCCAGTGTCATTTTCGAAGGACAGACCATTTCCAAAATAGGAAAAGGTCTGTTAATTTTATTGGGCATCGGTCATGGGGATGGGGAGGAGCAAGCCCAATTCCTTGCCGAAAAGACAGCCAACTTGAGAATCTTCGAGGACGAACAAGGCAAGAGTAACCGGTCCCTGCTCGAGGTCGAGGGTGAGGCGATTGTCGTCTCCCAATTTACTCTCTATGCCGACTCGCGCAAAGGACGCCGCCCTTCCTTCATCGATGCAGCCTTGCCCGATGTCGCTGAACCGTTGGTCAATCGTTTTGTGGAACTTTTGCGCGGTTATGGCATTTCAACCCAAACCGGGAAATTTGGCGCACACATGGAAGTTGAAATTCACAACGACGGTCCCGTGACCATTTGGCTGGAAAAATAAACATGCATAGAAAACCGAATGCCATCCAGCGGTTGCTCCACCGTTTTCTTATGCTGCGTCCTGTTTCAACGATTCTTGCACGCTTGCTGCACCGGGCCGATACCACTCTTATGAAACTCTCTGGCGGCAAATATACCGTCACCGAGATCGTCGGCCTGCCCATCATCCAACTGACCACCATCGGCGCAAAGACAGGCCAACCCCGCAGCATGCCTCTTGTTTGCCTGCCCGATGGCGACAAGATCGCACTTATCGCCTCCAACTTTGGCCAAAAACATAACCCTGGCTGGTACTACAACCTCAAAGCCAACCCAGCCTGCCAGGTCCTTGTGAATGGGCATCCTCTTCATTATGTTGCCCGCGAAGTATTCGATGAAGAACGCGAAATCTACTGGAATATGGCAGTTTCCTATTATGCGGGCTACGAAAAATACAAAGAACGAGCCTCCCACCGGCATATTCCCGTCATATTGCTTGAGCCTTTAAAATAATTGCCAAGATTAGAATTTCATGATAAATTATGCGCGAAGATGCAAGTAGGTTTTCGTTGTGGAAGGAGAAAGGCAACGGCTCATATCCCCACCTTGAGCCGTTTATTTTACCGCCCGATGAAATACAACCTGCGTCACCTAATTTTTTCTTTTGCTTAGGAGGCAAAAATGGCTGAACGTATCGTCGGTACGGTAAAGTGGTTCAATTCGCAGAAGGGCTACGGCTTTCTTGCTCGCGAAGGCGGCCCCGATGTCTTTGTCCACTTCTCCGCAATTCGTGGTGATGGCTTCAAGAACCTTCAGGAAGGCCAGCGAGTGGAATTCACCATCGAAAAAGGCCCCAAGGGTTTGCAGGCCGCGGATGTTGTAATTCTTTAATCCGAACCAACCCAAAAGAGTCTCGTCGAAAGATGAGACTCTTTTTTTATTTCTATTTTGATGAGGTTGGGGATGTATCCTGGTCTATGAACTTTTCCTGCTTTTGAAATGGTCATCCTCTCAAACATTCGCCTCTTTCGGCGCCCAAAGCTGGGCATCGGTTTCCACGGCAATGGCCCCCGCCTTGAGCATCGATTCGACATCCGCCTGTGACCACACCCCGCCTGACCCAATGATGGGCAGTCCGCTCATCGCCGCCGAGCGGACGACATCCAATGCGCGCGGGAATAACGATTGCCCATACATTCTGCCGGTAACGAGGTTCCCGGCCTTATCATATACCGCTCCGCGCGGCGATGCCAGGCTGACTGCGCTTGCACCGCCTTCCACCAAACGCGGACCTAAGGTCAGCACCTGTTCATGGGGTAATGCAAAAATGAGCGGAACTTCACCCAGGCACATCTCCAAATTCAAGAGGATGATATCGTCGGCAAGCAGGGGCGCAAAACCAAGTTGAACCGCCATCACATTCTCAACGCTTTCAAGTTCACGCACCATGCGTTGAGTCTCTTCGGGTCGATCTGCCATGAGATGGACGATAATGGGCAGGTCGGCGCGATTCCACTTTGCGGAATATTTTTTCAGGGCCGCATGAAAACCTGGATTCGGCAGCCCGGTATGCAGGAGGAACCCGCCTGGAAATTCGATCAAAGCCGGATGGGCTGTCGGCAGGCGCGGGCGGAGAGAGAGCGGATTCGTCACAAACGCGCCGAAGCGATTTAAACTTCCGAAATCTCCAAGACTTCGGAAATCTGGCGCGAATCCCAAGGCTCCCGCGGCATTGATAAGAGGTTTGCTAAAATACAGATCACGTTTCATGAGGAGTGACTATGCAGCCTTTACAAGACATTCGTGTGCTTGATCTCAGCCGTGTGCTGGCTGGTCCATATTGTACGATGGTTCTCGGAGACCTGGGTGCGGAGGTCATCAAGGTGGAGCCGCCCGAAGGCGACGAGACGCGCGGTTGGGGGCCGCCATTTGCGGGCGGGGAGAGCGCCTATTATCTGTGTGTGAACCGTAACAAGCGCGGCATGCTGGTCAATTTGAAAATGGAAGAAGGCAAAAGTATTTTGCACGAACTAGCCTTGCAAAGCGATGTGCTGGTGGAAAACTTTCGCCCGGGCACGCTCAAAAAGTTTGGGCTTGATTTTGAGGCTTTGCATACATTGAATCCGCGATTGATCTATTGCTCCATTTCCGGCTTTGGGCAGACGGGACCGTTACGTGATATGCCCGGCTACGATTTTATGATACAGGCCATGGGTGGAGTTATGAGTATTACTGGCGAACCCGACGGCGAACCGATGAAGGTGGGTGTGGCGGTGGCCGATCTGTTTGCAGGGCAGAATGCGGTCATTGCGATCCTTGCCGCTTTACAAGCGCGAACGTTTACGGGCGAAGGTCAATTTATTGATATTGCTTTATTTGATTCTGAGCTTGGCTGGCTGGCGAACGTGGCCAGCAACTTTTTGATCTCGGGGAAGAATCCAAAACGCTATGGCAATGCTCATGCAAATATCGTACCGTATCAAAGTTTTCAAGCCAGCGATGGTTGGCTGGTGGTGGCTGTGGGAAATGACAGACAGTTTGAATCATTTTGTAACGTGATCGGCAGCCCTGAGCTTGCTCTGGATGAGCGCTTTACGACCAACTCCGCTCGTGTGCAAAACCGGGATGTGTTGATTCCCCTGCTCAAGCCGATCTTTCTTGAGAAGACCGTGAGCGGCTGGCTCTCGCTGATCGGTGACCAGTTCCCATGCGGGCCGATTAATAATTTTGAACAGGTCTTTGCAATGCGGCAGGTCCGCGAGCGGGAGATGCTGGTGGAGATGCCGCATCCCACCATTGGGGTGTTGCCGTTGGTCGGTTCGCCTCTTAAGATGAAAGGCACACCCGTGCAATACAAATCCCCGCCACCCTTGATGGGCGAACATACCGCGGATATTTTGAAGGATGTTCTTGGTTATTCGGAAGAAAAAGTGTTGGAATTGAAGGGGCGTGGCTGTGTGAAATAACTTTATCGGAGTTTACTCATGGATACCCTGATCTATTCGGCTTCCCCGTTCAAGGCAATTTCTGGCAGCCTGTTTATGATCGGTTTTTGCTTTTTGCTCGGGTTGGGGACTCTATTGCCCTCATTCTTCGCGCGCAAAGAGAAGTTGGCCAAGCGGATCGTCACCGGTTTTATCGGCATTTTCCTTTTGTTTGTGGGCATTGGCGTTTCCATTTCAACCTACAACACATATCGAAATGGAGATCGGACTGTGCTCGTGCAGGTCTTGGAGAAGAATGAGGTCACAACAAAGTGCAATAAATTCTACTGTACCGATCATGTGGTCGAGACCGGCGATGGGCAAAAGCGTTATGTCTTTGGGTTAAGTAAGGAAGTGTGGGATGTGGTCGAGATCAACGCGTGTTATCGTTTTACTTATTATCCTTTGAGACCCCTGCTGGCAGGTTATTTACAGGAAGAGGATCGATATCCGAGCCTGTATGAAACCACGGGTGATATCACGCTGATCGAGTTGGCGAACTGTCCGTAGGTTTTATGGTGTGATACATCGTCAACAGCGGAGTCCACTGCCTGGATTGGATGACCAGCCCGCGCTGAGTCAGATGCGTGTCGAGGGCTTTGAGTCCGAAATCGGTGTCGGGATGTCCCCAGCGAAAGAGCGCGTCGAATACCTTGACATCCACACCGCGCGGTTCTTCGAGAAAAAAACTTCCACCTGGCTTAAGCACGCGGATGATCTCATTGATAACGTTGCGCCAGTTTGGAATGTGATGCAAGACCCCGAAGATGACAACCGTGTCTTTGCTGGCATCGGCAAATTGACTTAAGTCTTCTGCCGCTTGAACAATGAAATGAAATTGGGGATATTGCTTTTTAGCCAGCGCGATCTGTTCTTCCATTAGATCGATGCCGATATAACTTTTTGGATGAAGGGATGAGAGTAAATACGCGCCATACCCCGAACCGCAGCCGATCTCAAGCACATCCTTGTTTTGCAGGTGAAGCCCCATGCGTTTGAACATGGGTATTTCAAAAAAGCGTTGTCCCCATTTACGGGGCAGGGATTGCATGGCGCGAAATTCAGGTGTCGATAGTTTCATAATAAAAATCTCCGAGTTATTGAAGAACTCGGAGATTTGCTTCTTACGCGGTTTCGATCAATCCCATGGCTTGCAGCATTTCGTCATTGCTGCCGAACTTGAATTCCTCAAGTCCGCGCTTCTTGGCCTCTTCGGCTTCCACAGTTTCGAGCTTTTTGATATCTTCTTTCATAATGATCGGCTTGGGCAGGGATTTGATGCGTTCGGTCACCGCTTCGGGGCTGGCGTTGGCCGGGGATTTCGTTTCCAAGTATTGCAGCACAGCCTTCGCAGCATTCGTGCCGTCGCGGCGGGCATAACCGACCAAACCTTCGCTTGCCTTGCGCGACCATCCACCCACAAAAACGCCCTCTGTGGTGGATTCGTACGAAACACCTTCCACAGGGAATTTGGGTTCTTTGTTTTTGCTGAACTCACCCCATTCGGTCGGAAGACCGAAGGAAGCATCCACCTGGTCGCCGATGGCAAAGATGACCGTGTCTACATTCAAGATACGCTTGATGCCGGTACCTTTTGCACTGGTCTTGCCGTCTTTTTCGGTGAGGATATTGTCTTCCACTTCAAGCGCGGTCAACTGGCCGTTCTCGCCGATCATCCCGGTGGGGGAAGCAAGAAAATCAAAGTGGAACTTCGCATCGCGGACTTTGGGGTCTGCCTTGGCGAGCGCATCCACCACCTTGTGGCGGCCAATTTCCGGATCCTGTTGAATCGCTTCGAGGGCGGGCAGGACACGCTTCAGCTCATTCTCGAATTCGTTCAAATCGAGATAGCCGATCAAATGCTTCATCTCATCCTTGGTAAAGTTCACTTCCGCTGGGCCGCGGCGCACCACAGCCGTCACTTCTTCGACACCCTGATAGTTGATGAGAAAACGAGCAATATCAACCATCACGTTTCCCGCACCAATGATGGCGCAGCGTTTACCAAAGCGGAACTTGCGCTGGCTGAAGGGCGGCAGTTTATTATAGTGATACACAACATCCTTGGCGTGATACACCCCATCCAGATCTTCGCCGGGCAGGCCCAGGCTTTTAGTGCCTTGTGCGCCAGCCGAAACCAAAACAGCATCGAAACCGAGCGCGCGGATCTCATCCAAATTCATATCGCCGTTCGAACCAATGGACACATTTCCATAATAATCAATATTCGCAAGGTCCAGCGCCTGCCGGAACTGTTTGCGTAACCCCTCTTTCATCGTATGCTTTTCGAGATAAATGCCGTACTCCGCCAGCCCGCCAGCCTTGATATCACGATTGAAGAGCGCCACGCGCACACCATGATTGGCCAGCTCGCGTGCTCCAAAAAGACCAGCCGGACCTGCACCGATCACGGCAACAAAAAATTGATTTTCCACGTTCACTCTCCTTAAATTAGACACAAACGGTCGAATTATATTTGAAAACACGATTTGATTCAAGTCATTCTCACCACAATATTATCTTTAAAACAAACCTGTCATTCAATAACAACTATGCTAATATTACAGAATGTCCGACATCCACAAGAACAGGAGGCATGATGACCATTCCCCCCATCAAAGAAGATCCTGTAACCAGGTTTCGAAAATTATTGGCGAGTCTTTCGCCCGTGTCGCGGCTTCCTAAAAAGAACGAAGAGCCGCCTGCATTCATGCCCAAACAGGAAAATAATAAAATGGAATCACTGCCAAAGAAAAAGGATGTTCCTCCGCAAAAGCTGCCTGCCAACCTTCCGCGCGCCTCAAAACCGGACCCGCAGCCTGCTCCTGTTTCGACAAGCCGCGGTTCCATCTTTGGGCCACGTTTTTGGACGACGGCAAGTATCCTCTCTCTTACAGGCAATGTTATCCTGGCGATCGCCCTGGTCGTGCTCATGATCGGTGTGAGCCGCATGGGCATGAGCGTTTCTTATCTGATGGGTCTGGGCAATCAATTGCTTGGACTGCCCGGCGGGTTGTATGCCAACTTCGAAAAAATGGATCGTGCCAGCATCCAGACCAATGTGGAAGTCAACACCACCATTCCTGTAAAGTTTGACCTTCAACTTAATCAGCAGACAAATGTCGTTCTCAGCCAGGATGTGACCATCACAAACGCTCTGGTGACAGTCAACACCGGTGGCTTGAACATCTCACGCGCAAACACGACCATCGTACTTCCTCAAGGTACCACCTTGCCAGTTGTATTGAATCTGTCCGTTCCGGTGGATACACAAGTGCCTGTCACGTTGAATGTTCCCGTAAATATTCCCCTCTCTGGAACAGAATTGCATGACCCGTTTGTCGGGCTGCAAGAAGTCATCCGGCCGCTTTACTGCGCACTTAATAAGCAAGCCGTAAACCTGGATGGGCAGCCCATTTGTCCTTAAATCTTTGTGAATTTCAGGCGGCAGTCACTTCGGGTAGACTTGTTCCAACGAACGTGATTGCCGCTTGCTTTTAACCAAAACCTCGGTAATATAGAACCATGCATGATCGTCGGATGACTATTGAATAATTTTGGAGGTACATGAAAAACCCGGTCACGCAAGTCACCCTGAAAAACGGCATGAAGGTCATGCTCAAAGAGATTCATACCGCACCCATTATTTCATCCTGGGTTTGGTATAAAGTTGGCTCCCGCGACGAGGCCACCGGCAAGACTGGCATCTCTCACTGGACGGAACACATGATGTTCAAGGGGACGAAAAAATTCCCTGCGAACATTCTGGATCGTTCCATCTCCCGCGAGGGCGGACGCTGGAATGCCGCCACCTCACGCGACTCCACCCGTTATTACGAAACCATGCCAGCCCATAAGATCGACCTGGCCTTGCGTCTTGAAGCCGACCGCATGACCAACAGCATCTTCACTGAAAAAGAGGTCGCCTCCGAACGGACGGTCATCATTTCCGAGCGCGAAGGGCATGAGAATGAACCCATGTTCCTGCTGGGTGAGGCCATGCAAAATGCCGCCTTTCGCGTCCATCCCTATCATCATGAGATCATCGGAGACATGGCCGATTTACGATCCATCACACGGGATGACCTGTACACACACTATCGAACGTTTTATGTTCCGAACAACGCCGTCCTGGCTATTGCAGGCGATTTTGAAACCAAAGTGATGCTCCAGCGCGTTAGGGAACTGTTCGAGCGAATTCCAAAAGGGGAGATGCCATCGCGCCTTATTCGCCCTGAACCTGAACGGAAAGGCGAACTTCGTCTGACAGTAGAAGGCCCGGGTGAAACCACCTTTACCCAGATTGCCTATCCCTTCCCCAGTGCCACTCATCCGGATTATTTCGCATTGCAGGTACTGGAGAGTCTGCTCAACGGTGCCAGCGGTCTCTCCTATAAGACTTGCCGCCTATATCGCGCTTTGGTGGATAAGGGGCATACTGTGGATGTTTCCGGCTGGTCAGAATCCACCATCGACCCGTTTTTATACCGTGTCACAATGATCCACCCGCCTGATCGCAAGCCGGAGGAGGCGCTGACCGTATTCGATGATGAGATCAAGAAGTTGCAGGATAAACCTGTGCCCGCAGTGGAGATAGCTCGTGCAGTGAAGCAGGCCCGCGCCGTTTTTGCCTACGGGAGCGAAAATATTACCCACCAGGCTTTTTGGATGGGTTACACCTCGATGTTCTCCGGTTACAGTTGGTATACCACCTATTTGAATAAACTCGCAAAAGTCACACCGAAGGATGTTCAACGGGTGGCGCAAACGTATTTTCAATCCAGCAAGAGGCTGGTTGGCACATACATCCCAAACGGGAAGGGGGCTTAAATGGCAGCATCCAAAATGAAGCATGTGAACTCCTCGATGCCTAGCCCTGAAGATGTTTATCAGGCCAGTCTGTCTAACGGCATTACTGTGCTGGCTCGTTCCAATTTCAACAGCCCGTCGGTCAACATGGGCGGGTACCTCCCGGCAGGCGCTCTCTTTGAGAGCGATGAAAAACTTGGCCTTGCTGATTTTGCCTCCAGCATGTTCATGCGCGGCACACAAAAGCGCTCCTTTGACTCCATCTATAACGAGCTGGAAACCACAGGTGCCAGCCTGGGCTTTGACTCCGGCGTCCATAACACAAACTTTGGTGGGCGCGCCCTGGTGGAAGATCTTCCTTTATTGCTCAAGCTGCTTGCTGAGTCTCTTATCACACCGACCTTTCCAGCCGATGAAATGGAACGTCTGCGCGCGCAAATGCTGACGGGGCTGGCCCTGCGTGCCCAGGATACCTCCGATATGGCCGACCTGTTGTTCGAACAGATGCTGTATGGCGACCATCCCTATGGCAGGCCCACTGATGGATATGTGGAAACGATCCGATCCATCACTCGTAATGATCTCGAAACCTTTCATCGTCTCCATTACGGACCTCGTGGAATGGTTGTGGTCATCGTAGGGGCGATCCAACCGAAGAAGGCGGTCGAGGCGGTGGAAAAGTTCCTGGGCGGCTGGCAGGTTCCGGGTCAGTTGGAGGCGCCGCCTCTTCCTACGCTCAAGCCTGTTCGCAAGACCCTGAAGCGTCACCACGCCATAGCCGGGAAATCCCAATCAGATCTTGTTGTTGGTATGTTGGGCCCCAATCGAAAAAATTCCGATTACATGGCGGCTTCTTTGGGGAATTCGGTACTCGGCCAGTTTGGCATGATGGGCCGCATTGGTGATTCGGTGCGTGAGAAATCGGGGCTGGCTTATTATGCATACTCCAGTCTGCATGCAGGTATTGGCCCGGGAAGTTGGGAAGTGATCGCTGGTGTGAATCCGTCGAACGTCCGGAAGGCGCTTGGCTTGATCGAAAAGGAATTACGCCGATTCGTGAAGAACGGTGTGACAAAAGAAGAACTGGCCGACAGCCAGGCAAATTTTGTGGGGCGTCTCCCGCTTTCCCTCGAGTCGAACGGTGGTATGGTGAGCGCTATTTTGAATATCCATCGCTATAATCTTGGCATGGATTATTATCAACGGTATGAAAGCACCGTCCGTAGTGTGAAGCGTGAGCATGTGGTTGAGGTGGCACGAAAATACATCGACCCTGAAAAATTGGTGATCGCCACTGCGGGTCCGGGGAAGGGATGACACGTTCGCAAGGATGTGCCATGGATGGAAATGATCTTAAAGACTGGCGTTGATCTGATCGATAACATCCGCGTTCAGGAGGCCATTGAACGTCACGGTGAGCGTTTCCTGAAACGAATATTTACAGAAATCGAGCTGCGTGCAAGTGGCGGGCGTATTCCTTCACTTGCGGCACGCTTTGCCGCAAAGGAGGCGGTGTCTAAGGCCTTAGGCTGCGGCATCGGCGATGTCAGTTGGCTGGATATCGAGATTCATGCCGATGAGAATAAAGCCCCCTATTTGGTTCTGCATGGGGAAGGGCAGCGATTGGCTAAACAATCGGGTTTGACGACCTGGTCCGTAAGTTTGAGTCATACAGAGAAACAGTCAATTGCATTTGTTGTTGCCTGTGGAGAATAAAAAAAACCTCCCGCATGCCAGTTATGCGGGAGGTTTTCAAGGAGATATAGATATGGCGAAAGGAAAGGCTATATCTCAGCTTGACCGTTGATCTTCGACGCCGATCCAAAAGTGCCCGGGCATTACAGGGCGGTAGGCGCGAATGACGAGTTTTCCCAATTCGAGTTGTTTTTGGTTCTCCCCGATCATGCTGGGGTTTACGAGACAAATATCTGGAATGCGGCCGAACTTCTTGCGATAGTAGTCCATGGCTTTTTGGATTTTAACGCTCAAAGTGGTGCGGGGATCATTGTCAAACCATAACAGTCCGGTGTGCATACGAGCTGCCTTTCTTTTAGTCGATTGTTGGAAGCCAGAAGCTGAGCAGCTTGCTTCCCTCACGCATGGCAAATTCCATGCCTTTGGAGAGATGATCGAGGGTGTGGTTTCCAGTGAGTAAAAGGGCGTCTTCAGAATTCTCAACCTTGCAAAACAGCCGCGTGCGGAAAAATTCCAGCCACTCTGTTTGCTGTTGGACGCGCCCTGCATTCAAGGTGACGAAGGGCCATACGCGTCGGCTGGGTCCACGCAGGAGAAGCCAGCGCAAATTTTGTTGAGTTTGTATATCCAGGCTGGCAATTGCCTCAAGGTCATCGATCAATAGCAAAACGGATTGTCCCTCGCCCTTATTTTGGTGTGCCCAGGTGACAAGTGCCTGAAGAAGTTCTTTCGTGTTTTCATCCCTGGTGAGATATACTCCAGCGTTACTCTCTGTGCCAAGGTAGGTTTTCCATTCATCAGGATGCTCTGTGACGATTCCATATTGCACTACATCTGGAGAATGAAGTAGTTCTGCCGCACGAGCGATGGTTTGCAGCATTTTCGTTTTGCCGCTGGATTTTTCACCTGCGATGAGGACGGGACCGGGAACGGAGTCATACAAGTTTAAGAGGACAGGCAAACCATCACTGGCTACGCCGAGGAAGAGAGCTTCACACGGCAGGGGAGAGAGGTCAGTGAGGACCGTGCGAAGGGTTGGCAGAGCAGGCTCGGGCGGGGGCGATCCCAAGGCAGGGAGCGATTCCTTGCGCGATTTATCCTCCTGGATAATTTCTGCCAGTGCTTCGATCATGAGGTCAAAACGGTTTGCATCATTCATATTAGAACACTTGTTCTAATAATATACCATCCCTATTCATATGTCAAGAGTGATTTTTGAGTTTTTCATATTAAGTTCATTGTCGGGGGATTTGTCTTGACGTGGTGAATTGTTTTGGTATAATCTGTCCGCTTATTGACTTGCCGACGTAGCTCAATCGGCAGAGCACCCGCCTTGTAAGCGGGCGGTTACGAGTTCAATTCTCGTCGTCGGCTCTGAATTGCCGAGTGAGAAAACTTCGGCGATCAATACAATATGAAATGGGCAGTTACCCAAGTGGCCAAAGGGGACTGACTGTAAATCAGTTGTCAGAAGACTTCGGAGGTTCGAATCCTTCACTGCCCACTGTACCAGCGAGTTGTTGGTACACCCCAATATGGGGTAACAGCACGTTAAGCCCTCATAGCTCAGCTGGCAGAGCACACCCTTGGTAAGGGTGAGGTCACGGGTTCAAATCTCGTTGAGGGCTCAGTTGCTGCATCAGCATTTATGAAATCACTAAGGAGAGCGAAACATGGCGAAAGGAAAGTTTGACAGAAGCAAGCCGCACCTGTACTTAGGGACGATGGGACACATCGACCACGGCAAGACGACATTGACCGCGGCAATAACCAAGGTGGCCGGGCTTTCGGGGCAGGCAGATTTCAAAGCCTACGACCAGATCGACAACGCGCCGGAAGAAAAAGCGCGCGGCATCA
>JAEURI010000070.1 GCA_016789225.1 Anaerolineales bacterium | reverse complement strand
CTCTCACAAATAAAAGCACCGCCGTGCGCCAGATCAAACTGGAAGTGTGCGCCACGCTTGCGCCTCTCAACGGCCAATCCATCATCCCCACTCAACAACAACTCGTCAACATCCTGGCGGGACAAACCAGCGGAATCGCCCCCGTGATCTTCATGACCGGCGGCCCAAAACATGGACCCGGCCCCCACGCCTCGCTCATTCTGGACCTGGAACTGGGACCCGGTGCCACTCGAACCATTTCCTTCGCCGAAGCCGCACTCGACACGATCCCTGAAGCCTTCGACCTTGCGCGCAAAACTGCCGCCCGCCCATGGCAGGCCGAACTCGCCCGCATCGAAATGCTGGACGCGAGCCAGTCTCTCGACATCCGCACTGGCGACCTGGAATGGGATGCCGCATTTGCGTTCAGCCAGAAAGCAGCGCACGCCTTATGCTTCCACAGTGAACATTTGCCACATATGTCTTTTGTGCAAGCACGCCACCCCGACCACGGACATTCCAATAAGGGCGATGGAACGGATTATCCGCCTGCATGGAGCGGTCAGTTTGTACTGGATGCCTACTACCTCGCCAACATTATGCAGGCAGTCCCAAAATTGGCAAAATGTCTTCTGCTGAATTTTCTTTCGACACAGGACGAAGACGGCGAGATAGACGGCAAGCCCGGCATTGCCGGTCAGCGCGGGAAGTTTCTTGCCATGCCTATCCTCGCCAGCATGACTTGGAAGTATTATCAACTGTCTCAAGATCAGGAATTTCTTGTCGAAGCGTTTCCAAAACTGGTTAAATTTTTCTGGTCGTGGTTCTCCGGCGCACACGACCGCAACCGTGATGGCACACCCGAATGGGATCACATCCTGCAAACGGGGTTGGAAGATAACCCGCTCTTCGATGTCTGGAATCCCTGGTCGCAGGGGCTGGATGTGTCCTTCGTCCATAGCCCTTCACTCGAGGCCATGCTTTACAACGAAGCGAAGACCTTAACAAAAATGGCGAAGAGACTTGGCAAACCGGATGAAGAAACCACTCTCATCCTGACACAAGCTGAAAAGATCAAAGAATCTCTCGACGCAAGCTGGAATCCGCGCAGCAGTTTTTATTCCTATCGTGACCGTGAAACTGGGCAGACTACCGAAAGCAAGGTCATTGCCAAACGCAAGGGAGACGGCTCGATGCGCCCGAAGTTCGAGTCCGAGACGCCGGTGCGGCTGCTGGTGGAGATCCAGACCAAAAGTCCAGCCGCGAAGCGACCAGAGGTGGAGATCAGCGAATTCTTCACCAAATCCAAAGGCGAGAGCGAAGTCATCGCCGGATATCAATTCCAATGGCGCACCGGCGGATTGGTCGCCACGACTCAAACGCTCTTCTCGCGCATTGGACGCATCAGCGTGACAGGCCTGGAAGAGAACGACAAGATCAACATCAAGATCGTGGATATGACCGGTGAGGACATCACGCTTGCCCTGCCGCTTTGGGCAGGCGCACTGGAAAAACAACGCGCTTATGCCATGATCGGCCGCAATATCATGACAGCCGACCGCTTCGATAGACCGTTTGGAATGCCATCACTGCCGAGCACGCCGGACAAGGAAGCCGAAAATGTTTCCTTAAGCGTGAGCCTGCCCTGGAATGTACTGCTCGCCGAGGGCCTGCTGGCCTACGGCTTCCGCGCCGAAGCGACACGACTCACTGCGCATGTGATGAATGCAGTCATTCAGAATCTAAAGCAGAATCGCTCGTTCTATCAACGCTATCATGCTGAAAAAGGAACCGGCATTGGCGAACGAAATTCTTTGACCGGCTTTGCCCCGGTTGGTTTGTTCATGCAGGTATTGGGTGTGACGATCCTTTCGGGAACTCGTGTAAAACTGGAAGGGAGAAATCTCTTCCCCTTCCCGGTAACGATCAAATACAAGGGCCTGTCCATCGCGCGCGGACAGGAACAAACCACGGTCACGTTTGCGAATGGCGAAAGCGTGATCGTCAAAGATGAAGCGCCCTGTATTATTGAGATGTGATCAAGATAGACTCAGACCTCCGAGGTTTTGAGAACCTCGGAGGTCTTTGTTTAAAGAGATTTAATCTTAATGATTAGAATCATGGTATAAAAAATTTAATACAAATCACACGCATATATTCAAAAACATCTTTCACTCAACACCCTTGCACGTCCAATTCACTTTTTAGAGGCTGATGAAGGAAACACTACAAGACCATCTCACTTTTCTGTACGGGGGACATCTCTCTGCGCGTCTATTCGAGCGAACACAACGCTTGCTGAATGAATATCGTCCGCGCATCAAAGCTCGCGATGGCACACTCACCGAACGCGACACCATCCTCATCACCTACGGCGACCAGGTTCAAGCTCGAAATGAAAAACCGCTGCAAACACTCAAGACGTTTTGCGACAAATATTTAACCGGCGTTGTCAGCGGGATTCACATCCTGCCTTTCTACCCGTGGACATCCGATGATGGTTTCTCCGTCGTGGATTATCGCCAGATCGACCCCGCCCTCGGCGGCTGGAACGATGTCTCGTCCATGCAAAACTTTCGGCTGATGTTCGACGGTGTTATCAATCACATCTCATCGAAAAGCGATTGGTTCCAAAAATTCCTGCAAGATGACCCGCGCTACACAGATTATTTCATCGCCGTTGAAGGCGAGCCGGATCTTTCGCAGGTTGTCCGTCCGCGCGCCCTGCCGCTGCTTACATCATTTCAAACGCCATCCGGCGAGAAACAAGTTTGGACGACTTTCAGCGCTGACCAGATCGACCTCAATTTCAAAAACCCGGAAGTCCTGCTCGAAATTCTCGACATCCTCTTGCTTTACATCGAACATGGCGCAACCTTCATCCGGCTCGACGCCATCGCCTACTTGTGGAAAGAGATCGGCACGACCTGTATTCACCTGCCGCAAACACATCGCGTCATTCAATTTCTGCGGGCTGCTGTTAGCGAAGTTGCGCAGCACGTCCACCTCATCACCGAGACCAACGTCCCACATTCCGACAACATCTCCTATTTCGGCGATGGCGCGAATGAAGCCCAACTCGTTTATAACTTCGCCTTGCCCCCATTAACGCTTCACACCTTCCACACTGGCGACGCGCGCATTTTATCGGATTGGGCAAAGACTCTGACTTTGCCTTCGGATAAAACCACCTTCTTCAACTTCCTCGCCTCACACGACGGGATCGGGCTGAATCCTGCCCGAGGGATCTTATCCAACGCTGACATCGACTCGCTGGTGAATAAAGTCATCGAACACGGCGGCCTGATCTCCTACAAACACAACGCGGACGGGACGCAAAGCCCTTACGAGATGAACATCAATTATTTCGATGCGCTATCCAACCCTGCCATGCTCAAGCCGCCGTCCCTTCGACAAGCTCAGGGCGACGCCTCGGCGGCGGTTCCATCACCGGGGACGGCAAAGGGAGCAGAAACAGAGTCTTTGGATTTACAAGTCAAGCGCTTCCTCGCCTCGCAAGCCATCATGCTCTCGCTTATCGGCGTACCGGGCATTTACTTCCACAGTCTTTTCGGCTCCCGCGGATGGCTCGAAGGCGTAAAGCAAACAGGCCGCAATCGCACCATCAACCGCGAGAAATTGCAATTCAATGCATTGGAATACCAGCTTGCGGACGAACATTCCCTACGCTTCAACGTTTTTACGAAATACAGCGAACTTCTGAAAATAAGAAGCAGTTCTCCGGCATTCGACCCACATGGCGAACAAAAAATAATGGATCTTCATCCCGCTGTCTTTGCCGTCGAGCGGACATCCCCAGATGGCGAAGTACGCGTTTTATGCTTGCACAATGTCAGCCAGGATACAGTTTCGTTTTCCGTGAGCGGAAATACGATCACCCTTGGACCCTATCAAGTTCTTTGGTTAAAAAAAGCTGACCCAGCGATCAAGTAGCACATATTGAGACCACACACTAAAAATAATTAGAGGCATTCCATGACCACTTCCTCTCATAACATTGGTTTTATCTCCACCCGCTTTGCAGGCACAGACGGCGTCTCGCTTGAAACGCAAAAATGGGTGACTGTGTTCGAACGCCTTGGGCATAAGTGCTTTTACTTCGCAGGCGAATGTGACCGAAGCGCTGACCAGTCTCAAGTCGTGCCGGAGGCGTTTTATCGTCATCCTGAAATTGATGCGCTCAACAAGATCGCTTATTCCGGCAGTTGGACGGTCACAAGGGAGGCGCGTGCATCGCATCCTGAAATTGCAAACTTGCACAAGGATTTTTTCTCCATCTACGTCCGCCCGCCGCAGATGACGCGCCGGGTCAATGAATTGAAGGAATATCTCAAGGAGGAGTTGTATAAATTTGCGCGGCGTTTCGACCTTGAAATTCTTGCCGTTGAAAACGCGGTGACGATCCCGCTTAACCTTCCGCTGGGACTCGCCATCACTGAATTCGTCGCTGAGACGGGGTACCCCACCATTGCGCATCACCACGATTTTCATTGGGAGCGCCAGCGCTTTCAGGTCAATTGCGTAAATGATTATCTCGCTGCGGCTTTTCCGCCCACCCTGCCTTCGGTGCGGCATGTCGTCATCAATTCGATCCAGGCACAACAGATCGCCTCGCGGTACGGCGTGACTTCGGAAGTGATCCCCAATGTGATGGATTTCGATTCGCCGCCCCCGCCGCCCGATCCGTACACCGAAACCATCCGTTCTGACTTTGGCATTGACGACGGCGAATTCTTTTTCCTGCAACCGACACGCGTCATTCAACGCAAGGGCATCGAACATGCCGTGGAACTCGTCCGCAGGCTGGGCATGCCTGCAAAGCTGGTCATCTCGCATGCCTCCGGCGATGAAGGCAGCGACTACGAACAACGCATCCACGAGTATGCTCATTTGCTGGATGTAGATGTTCGCTTTGAATCGGATCAGGTACAGGACATGCGCGGCACCACCCAAAACGGAGAGAAAATTTATACGCTGGGCGATGTCTATCCTCATGCCGATCTGGTTACTTATCCTTCCAGCATCGAAGGCTTTGGCAATGCCTTTCTCGAAGCCGTATATTATCGCCGCCCGATCCTGGTGAATAATTACTCCATCTACGAAGTGGATATCAAACCGAAAGGTTTTCGCACGGTCTGGTTCGATGGATATATCAGCAGCAGCACGCTGGACGCGGTACGGCATGTGCTAAAGAACCCCGAACAGGCACAGGTGTGGGCGGAGGAAAATTATCAACTTGCGAAACGATATTTTTCCTACACCGTCCTCGAAAATCGTTTGCGCTCCATCCTTGACGATTGTCTCGGGCACCGCGCATGAACATCGCCATCCTGCATTACTCCGTGCCTCCTATTGTGGGCGGTGTGGAAAGCGTCATTGCCCATCATGCGCGGTTGATGTCTGCAGATGGACATTCTGTCCGTCTCGTCGCGGCGCGCGGCGATGCAATGAGCGAACAGGCCTCGCTGGCGGCCATCCCACTGGCTGATTCACGTCATGACCGTGTGCAGCAAATGAAGCTGGAGCTGGATCGCGGCGAAGTGACGGAAAATTTCATTTCCCTGCGCGATGAATTGATGAACGAATTGCAATCGGCCCTGGCTGGCATTGACCTGTTGATCGCGCACAACGTCTGCTCGTTGAACAAAAACCCCGCCTTAACCGCCGCCCTTTATCTGCTGCATGCATCCAAAAAATTACCTCGCCTGATCCTCTGGCATCATGACCTGGCATGGACAACTCCGCGCTACCTGCCCGAATTACATGACGGCTATCCATGGGACTTGCTGCGAACCGATTGGGGGGACACCATTCATGTGGTCGTCTCTGAACTGCGCCGCGATGAACTGGCAACCTTGATGAAGCTCGACCTCGAATCCATTTACGTCATCCCAAACGGTGTGGACATTGACCGGTTCTATAAACTTGAAGCTCTGACCCAAGCCCTGCTCGAAAAAACCAGCCTGCTGGATGCAGCGCCCATCTTGCTTTTACCGGTACGCGTAACGCCGCGCAAGAACATTGAGCTTGCGTTGAACGCATTAGCCGGGTTGAAAAGGGATTTCCCGAAAGCCGCACTCGTGGTGACCGGGCCATTGGGGCCGCATAACGCGAACAATATCAAATATTTCGAGATACTGACGGACCTGCGCAAACAGTTGAAACTGGAAAGTTCTGTCCATTTTCTGGCGGAACTGCACGATGGCTTCCTGCCTGATGAAGTCATTGCAGATTTTTACCGCGTGGCTGATGCCCTGCTCTTTCCCAGCCGTGAAGAAGGCTTTGGCATTCCGTTGATCGAGGCGGCCTTCAGCCACCTGCCTGCATTTTGTGCTGATATTCCGCCCTTACGAAAGCTGGGAATGAACGATGTATCGTTCTTTTCTCCGGATGAAGATCCATCAAAAATCACGGAAATGATCGCACACTATTTTCAAACCTCCATGCCCGCGCGGCTGACCTTGCGCGCACGAGAATCGTTTCGCTGGGAAGCAATTTATCGTCAACAGATCGCACCGATATTGGCTAGACCCTAATCGTCTTGAAAACCTTTAGGGTATCCAATTGACAAAGGAAAACCATGCAAAGACATTCCGAGTTCACACCCATTCACACCATCCTCGTGCCTTTCATTCATAACGGACCTGGTTTACATGCCCTCGATGCCGCACGCCAATTCGACGCAGAGATCACTCTGGTCGGCGTGGTGGTCGTGCCAGATGAAACCTCCCTCAGTCAGGGTGCTGCTTCGGCGCGCGAATTGCGAAAGACCCTGCGCATTTACGGCAGGGATAAACGCATCGTAAGCAAATCACAAATCATCGTTTCGCATGAGCCCTGGGAGGAATTTTCAAAGCTGCTGTTGGATGAAAACCCGGATCTTCTCTTTCTTGAATTTGATTCACATCTAAAGGCTTTTCGCGTCACTCTCAACGATGTGCTTACCCGTCCGCCATGCGACGTGGCTTTGGTGCGTGGAAAAATTACCAGTAAGCCGAAACAGGTTCTGGTACCGGTCAGAGGCGGTCCGCATGCGGAGCTGGCGTTACGCGCCGGGCTTGGGTTAAGTCAGAAAGGGGTCACTGCCTTACATATCCGCAGAACGGGCGACCCCAAGGCAGGGACGGATGCGCCGTTCAAAGGCCTGGAACAGGTGCTGGCTCAACTGCCAGAAGTGCAGAAACAATTCGAGGTCACAGAGGATGCGGCGCAAGTCATCCTGGATAAATCGAAAAAGGCGGATGTGATCATTTTGGGCACTACCATCCAGCCCATTACAAGCTCCACTTCGCTCGGGCCCGTGGCAGACCGCGTGCTGCGAGAGGCAAATTGTGCCGTCATCGCCGTCAAAAGCGGAAGGCCGCTGCCGCAATCCTTTCACGATGAGAGCGCGGGCGTGGAGGCGATCTCGATCCTGGTGGATAAATGGTTTGCAGAGAACACTTTTCATGCCGATGAATTCAATCAACTGCGCGACTTGGTGGAATTGAAGCAGCAACAAGGGTTGAGCATCAGCCTTGCGCTGCCTGCCTTGAACGAAGAGGAAACGGTGGGCAAGGTTATCCGTACGATGAAAAAGGAGTTGATGCAAAGAGCGCCCCTGCTAGATGAGATCGTTTTGCTCGATTCCGACTCAACCGACCGGACGCGTGAGATCGCAAAGAAGGAGGGCATCCCGGTTTATATCCATCAACACTTGTTGAAGGATATGGAACCGCGCAGCGGAAAAGGGGAGGCGTTGTGGAAAAGTTTACTCGTCACCAAAGGCGACCTCATCGTCTGGATCGACACGGATATCGTGAACATCCATCCGCGTTTTGTGTACGGCATCATCGGGCCGCTGCTCATCAACCCGCAGGTGCAATTGGTGAAAGGTTTTTACCGCAGGCCGCTGCGTGTGGGGCAAAAGATGCAGGCAGGCGGCGGCGGACGGGTGACCGAGTTGACGGCGCGTCCGTTGTTGAATTTGTTCTACCCGGCGCTCTCCGGCGTGGTACAGCCGCTTTCGGGTGAATATGCGGGCAGACGCGGGGCGTTGGAACAGGCCACTTTTTATTCCGGCTATGGCGTGGAGACCGGGTTGCTGATCGACATCTACGAGAAGTTCGGCTTGCAATCCATCGCGCAGGTGGATCTGCTGGAGCGTATCCATCACAACCAGCATTTGGAGGCGTTGGGCAAGATGTCCTTTGCCATCATTCAGACCGTGATGCGGAAACTTGAAAAACGCTTTGGGCGCGCCATGTTGGATGACGTCAACCGCTCAATGAAGTTGATCCGGCATGATAACAAGGGATACTTCCTCGATGTGGAACAGATCGCCGAATACGAACGCCAGCCGATGATCGAAGTGCAGGAGTATTTGGAAAGGAAAAAAGGTTAAGGGGTCATCAAGGAATCAACGTGACAGTCACTTCACAGAAAACTGTCACGTTTTGCATTAAAGGGGAATTAATCTTAATTCAAAAAGTTCATGGTAAAAATTTTTTACGGTGAACCATGACTCTATTTCTTCAACTCGCATTTTTACTTTCGATCATCCTGCTCTCTGCAAAGATGGCAGGATATATCAGCATTCGTCTCGGCCAGCCTTCGGTGCTGGGCGAATTGCTGGTGGGAATTCTGTTGGGTCCATCCATCATCAACCTGCTCAACCTGCCGTTCATCGAACATGAACTAACAGAGACGGTTGCCAAACTTGGCGAGATAGGCGTCTTGCTGTTGATGTTCCTTGCTGGGTTGGAATTACATCTCGGCGAAATGCGGCAAAACATCCGCGTGGCAGCGCTGGCGGGATTAATGGGAGTGGTGTTTCCCGTCCTTTTGGGATGGGGCACAGGCTTGCTCTTCGGTTTTGGAGGACCCGCCTCGATCTTTCTCGGGCTGACGCTGGGTGCCACCAGTGTCAGTATCTCTGCCCAAACCTTGATCGAACTAAAAGTACTACGCAGCCGTGTAGGGTTAAGTCTGCTCGGTGCAGCGGTGTTCGACGACATCCTCATCATCCTTTTGCTTTCAGTCTTCCTTGCTCTGCAAGGAGGTGCAGGCAGCACAGCAGAAGTCCTGCTCATCCTCGTGCGCATGATCCTGTTCCTGGCTGCATCGGTCATGTTCGGTTTATGGGCATTGCCGTGGATCGTCCGTCGAGTGGCGCATCTGCCCATCAGCCAGGGCTTATTGACCATTTCCCTTGTCATTATGCTGGCATATGGTATTGCCTCCGAAGCCTTCGGCGGTATGGCCGCGATCACCGGCGCATTTCTGGCAGGGCTGATGCTCGCGCGCACACCGGAAAAGGAACGCATCGAAATAGGAGCCCATGCGTTGGCATACGGCTTGTTCGTGCCCGTATTCTTTGTGAATATCGGTTTATCCATCAACCTGCGTGAATTTCAGGCGGAAGCCCTATTACTGACATTCGTCGTCACAGTCGGTGCGGTGGCAGGCAAATGGATCGGCTCGGGCTGGGGCGCAAAACTGGGTGGGTTGTCCATGGCCGAATCGGTTCAACTGGGCGCCGGAATGATCTCGCGCGGCGAGGTTGGGCTGATCGTTGCAAGCGTGGGCATGCAAAACGGCCTTATGATGGATGTGGAATTTTCCGCAATTGTGGTTATGATATTAGTGACGACGCTGGTCACGCCTCCCATTTTGCGCGGGTTGTTCGCAAGGGAAAAGGCGAAACATTCCGCCCGGGCGGCATTACCGGCCAATGAAATCGAAAAAGAAAATGAATCGGAGGCACATTAGTTTATGTATCTCGTCACGTTCGTTTTACACGACCCCGACCTGCTTGAGGAATTATTGGAGGCATGGAATAAAGCCGGTGTGGACGGTGCAACCGTCCTCTTTAGCGCCGGTATGGATAGAATGCGTCAGAAACATATCATCCGAGACGACCTGCCGCTGATCCCTTCGCTGGATGATTTTTACGAAGCGCCGCAAACGCTAAATCGCACCATTTTCACTGTGGCCAACGATGATGCCATGGTGGATGCGATCTTGGCAGTGACTCAGAAACTGGTCGGCGACCTGAAAGAACCCGATACCGGCGTTATGATCGTCACCCCGGTCGCACGGGCATACGGACTGGATCCGGGAGAGGCCAAAAGGAAATAATAGCCATCAAGGTTGAATCATCCTCGGACTTCTGATAATATCAACGTGAGAAAAGGCATATCGGACAGAACCCATTCCAGGCGCGGGTTGAAGCGGCGCCCGGAATCCCCGAATGTCGATAAGTGTTTTATTCCAAGGAGACGAGTATGGAAAACCCAGTCCATTTGTTATTGATGGCAGTTATTCAGGAACAGGACCTCGATACAGCCACCAAGGCCCTGCAAGGTATTGGCGCGTCGTTGACCTACCTTTCGAGTTCGGGCGGTTTTTTAGGGCGTCGAAATTCCACGCTGTTGATCGGGCTACCCGTCGATAAACAATCGCAGGCGCTCGCCGCCCTGCATGAGGCCTGCCGCCAGCGCATCGAGTATATGACCCTGCCTTTGGAAGGCTCGCCTATGCCGATGCCTGCGCCGGTGCCGGTCACTGTGGGCGGGGCGACTGTCTTTGCCTTGCCGGTGGAAAGATTTGAACAGATATAACAGAGACCTGTCAGGTCTTAATCCTCAGGAGAAATCGCCATGAAAATGATCATCGTAATTATCAAGGATCAGGACGCCGACCCTCTGACCCAGGCTTTTACCGCAGCCGGCTTCCGCGTGACGCGTGTGGCCTCCACAGGCGGGTTCCTGCGCAGCGGGGTGGTCACCATGCTATTGGGCGTGGAAGACGGACAGGTGGATGCCGTCATTGAAACGGTGCGCAAGGCCCTGCCCAAAAAAGGGGATGAAAAACGCGCGACTGTGTTCGTGGTCCCCGTCAGCCATTTCGAACAGGTATGACCCTACTCCCCAAAAAGCATACAGCCCATTACAAAATGTAATGGGCTGTATTTATTATGTTCGTTCGAGAACTACGGCAGGTTGAAGGTCTTCACCAGGAAGATCGCCATCTGTGCACGGGTGACCGCACTATCGGGGCAATAGATGCCTGCTCCACATCCCGAAGTGATGCCTTCCGCGGCAAGCTGCTCGATCCAATCCTCCGCGAAGTGGCCAGCCGTATCTGTAAAGGTGGAAACAACATCCGGCGGGGTGAAGGAGGCGCCATGCTTTGCTTTCAACAGGAAGATCGCCATCTGCGCGCGGGTGACTGGGCTATCGGGGCAGTAGATGCCGACACCGCAGCCAGAGGTGACACCATCATTCTTGAGAGCCTCGATAAAGTCCTCGGCAAAGTTTCCGGCCGTATCGGTAAAGGTGGGGAGGACATTCGGCGGGACGAAACTCGAACCATGAATGCCTTTTTCGAGGAAGACCGCCATCTGGGCGCGGGTTACAGTACTATCCGGACAGTAGGAGAGCGGGTTGGTAGCACAGCCACCTGTGATACCCGCATCAAAAAGGCGCTCGATGAAAAGAACAGCAAAATGCGAAGTTGGTACATCACTAAAGGTGAGTGGAATCGCATTATAAGATTCGCCCGTGGTAAAGCTTCCATTCCCTGCGCCAGAGCCGCCCAAGGGTTTATTCACACCGTCCACGACAGTGTCATTATCCACCAGGTCGAGGCGGACAGTACCGCTGCCCAAACCGACATTGACTGATACGGTATATAACTTGCCCGAACCACTCACCCCTGTAACCGCTGTTCCAATTACATCTCCTGACGGTGTCAGGGCAAAATCGCCTGTATCCACGCCAGTTACGGCCTCGGAAAATGCAACCTGATACTCTACAGTGGGGGTTGCCGGCGGGTTTGCATTCGCGCGGGTAATGGAAGTCACCGCCGGGTTGGCAAGATCGACTTCAAAAGCGCCTATATCACAAGCTACAGTCGTATCCCCATTGCCATCCTGGGGCCGGGACGCGCCACGTTGGTCAACCGTATAAAGGGTGCCGCATCCATTCGTATTATTTGGGATGGCATCCAATGCCGGGCTGTTCGAGGGCAAAGAGTGAGTTTGTGTAGCGCCACCGTTATCCGCAAGAGCATTGACCACTCCGGATACTCCTGTAATATTATGAGTGGTCGTTCCGCTGATGGCACATGTCCCGTCGGCATCCTGAATAATGTTGTAGTCTTGCGAGGTGATGGCTCCGGAACAATCCTCATCTGTTGAATTTAGGGAGCTATTACCGGCAAGGATCGTGTTCTTGAGGTTTATGGTTCCTGTCGCAGCCCGATGAATCCCACCTGACCCAACCGTCCCCGTGGCGATATTGTTCGTGATGGTTGTATGGATGAGGGACAAGGACGGGCTGACTCCGCCTCCACCTTGATACCAAATAGCGCCGCCTCCGACACTGCCCGCATCGGGGGTTTGTGCGTTGCCGCTGATGGTTACATTCGTCAGGATATAATCCGTATCCACCCCGCCCAGATCCAATGCTCCACCGGCAGACACGGCTTCATTATCGAAGATCAAACTGTTCTGGATGGAAACAGTATTAAAGTTGGTAGATTGCATTGCTCCACCCTGCTTTGCCGAGTTATTAATCAACTGAACTCGATCAAACACGGCCGTTTCGCCACCGCTCCCATCCAGCGCAATACCACCCCCGCTTCCGCCGGCAGTATCACCAAATACTGAATTCCCAGAAATGATTACATTTGTGAGAAAAATGTTTTCTTTGGCGTAAATTCCGCCACCCAAGAAATTGGCGGTATTATCCTTAATCTCACTATTCGTAATGGTTAATGTACCGCCAAACATACTACAAATCCCGCCGCCACTCGCAAAAATACTACCACTCTTTACTGCATGATTATTTTTTACAACTGCATGATCCAAGGTCAAGTTCCCCTGGTTAAAGATTCCGCCACAGTCATTATCTACCACGCGACCATTTTGCACAGTGAGGTTCGAAATGGTGATATCGGCTGAATTTGAATTTATAAAAAACACTCGCGAGGCATTATTCCCATCAATACTAAGTGACCCCGCCCCGGGGCCGGTAATGGTCATATCTGAACCGATGACCAATACCCCCATTGTCAGGGTAATGGTTCCCGTCACTCCAAAATTGATCGTATCCCCCGCTCCCGCAACCTGAATTGCCTCCCGTAGAGAACAATCATTACCTGGGCAGGTGGTCGCATCGACCTCGTCCACCAGGGTTGTCACCGTGATGGTGGTCGCCGCATGAGCCAGAGTGGCAGGAACCGAAAAAACCATTCCCATCGCCAGGACAAGAACAAGAATAAATTGGATAACGTTTTTAGACTTCATGGTTTCTCCTTATAAGGTTTAAATATTATAGGAGATGGGATGGTTGCTCGTCACCGCCCGTTTGTGGGAAAAATGGTTGGAAAAAAGTTATACCCGTAGGGTGCCAAAAGTTAGGTCGTTCAAATAGGATACATGGACAAGCTAAATCCCCGAGTCACGGGGTGAAAAAGCACTCGTTGAAAAAATCAATGATCTTGTCTTCATATCTCTTAGGGGCATAGCCCAACATCCCCAAATGCGGCACCCCCTGCTCCACCCAAAGTTGTTTTGGTTCCTGGGCTGCATCGTATAAACGATAGGGAGAATTCATTGCGATCGCGCCGCCCTCCCAGCCGTCGATGATAAAGACCGGGCGCGGGCTGATCCGCCCGATCACATCCACCGGGCGCACTTCATTGATCTCCACACCGCTGTAATACCCGCCCCAAAACATCACAAAAGGCTGAAATAATCGGATGGGCATGTTCAAACGCAGCACATCCTCCAATGAGGGATAGGCGCTGTCTGCCACCACCGCCTCGATCTCAGGACGTTCTGCTGCAGCAAGAATGATAGTTGCCCCGCCCATTGAGCCGCCCCATGCGCCGACATGTTCCACGCCTTCCTGCGCCAGAGCAAAATCCAATGCGGCTTCCACATCCATCCGCTCGTTGTAGCCAAATGTGGAAATTTCACCTTCGCTATCGCCATGTGCGCGAAAATCCCAGGCAAGCACGCCATAGCCATGTTGTGCAAGCATGGCATACATATTCTCAGGACGGTTATCGTTGTAACCGTGCGCCACCAGGATCACCACCCCGGCTTTCGGAGGCGTATACCAGGCCGAAAGTTCAAGACCATCACGGGTCGTGAGCTTGACCTTCTTGAAAGGAATTTTCTGAGCCACGAGCGAATCACCAGTTGGGGAGTTCCGTGAAGGATGAAGGATGGTCCACGTCCAGCGATTGGTGAAATACAGAGCCAGAAATAGAGAGGCGAGGAAAACGGTTAATATCGTCACCCCCAAAAGATTAAACCAATAACGAGGTCTTTTCATAAAGAAATGCATCAGGCTCAATAATGCGCGCCCTACCCCAACACAAAATTATCGATCAGGCGAGTCTTGCCCAGGAACACCGCCATCGAAAGCAGAGCCCTGCCCTTCAGCACATCCAGCTCTTCGAGCGAGTCATAATCGGCACATGAAACATACTGCATCTTCGCCAATGGCTCCATCTCGAGCACTTCTTTCATCTTTATTCTTAAAATCTCCGCATCCCTTTCGCCTGCCTCGTACAACTCTTTTGCCGCTCTTAATGCCCGGAACAACACCGTCGCCGCCTTGCGCTCGGCTTCGTTCAAATACTTGTTGCGGCTGGACATGGCCAACCCGTCTGCTTCGCGTTGGGTCGGGCAGACAATCACTTCAAGCGGGAAGTTCAAATCAACCACCATGCGCCGGATGACCGCCACCTGCTGGGCATCCTTCTGCCCGAAATAGGCTTTATGCGGCTGGGTGGCATTAAACAACTTCGCCACGATGGTGGTCACACCCTTGAAGTGGCCCGGCCGCATCGAGCCTTCCAGTGGATGGGTCAACGCCTCCACCTCCACCCAGGTCTGGTAGCCAGGCGGATACATCATCTCCGCTGACGGCGTCCAAACCACGTCCACGCCGAGCGGGCGCAGCAGGCTCAAGTCGCGGTCCAGGTCGCGCGGATACTTCGAGAGGTCTTCGTTCGCACCAAACTGAGTCGGGTTGACGAAGATGGTGACGATGACATGCTCATTCTCCGCTCTGGCGCGGGAGACGAGCGATAAATGCCCCTCGTGAAGATACCCCATCGTGGGAACAAGACCAACCGTCCCTTCGAAAGAGAGGCGGGCGGCCCGTAGGTCAGAGAGAGAGGAGATAATATCCATTCAAACCTCGATTTGTCTATACATTACCAAAAGTACTACTTGACAGGCTAGAAATTTTGTTCTACACTTTTATTACCAACTTACAAAAAGGAGAAAAAATGGCTTACTCACATACCAACTCAAAGGGAACCACCTACTATCTTCACTCGAACGGCAGAATGTTCTTCTTCTCGAAGGAAGTCAAGGATGGTGCTCTCGACGCCGTGCCCGCCGGGTACAACGTTGTAGAGATGAAGACGGGCATGCTGGTGCTCAAGAAGGTCCAGGCCGAAGCACCCGCCGCCGCACCCACCAACACGGAAAGCGCAGGGTAAATTAAGTATAACCCTGTTCGAAATCCAGCTTCGGCTGGGTACAACCTACTGTTCTTTTAGATAAAAAGGAGACCAATTATGACACTTAAACATGCATCTAAAAGTATTGAAACGAAAGGGGAGCCGTCATGCCAACACTAAACCGCGTTCAATTGATCGGTCGTCTGGGCAAGGACCCGGAGAGCAAGTACACCCCCACTGGCAAGAAGGTCTGCCATTTCAGCCTGGCGGTCAGCAACCGCTGGAAAGATAAGAATGGCGAAACCAAGGAATCCACCGAGTGGTTCAACCTTGAGGTCTGGGGACGGCTTGGCGAGGTTTGCCAGGAGTACCTTAAAAAGGGCAGCCTGATCTTCGTGGAAGGCCGTTTGAAGACCGACCGGTACGAAGACCGCGAAAGTGGTGAGACGAAGTACTACACCAAGGTCGTGGTCCAGTCGCTGCAATTCCTCGACAAGCGCGAGAAGGAAGAGCCGCTGATGTCCATCGAAGAAGATCCCGGCGAGTATGAGCTGGCCGGGGAATAGCGAAACAACAAGCGAATAAGCAAAAGAGACAGCCTTCATAAGGCGGCTGTCTCTTTTTGTTTCAAAAAAGGCTTTTGGACATATCCTTTTATTTTCGCAGGTGCTTTTCGAAATCCTTCAGGTCAATACGGGCGGTCATATCGAGGTTGAGCGGGGTGACGGCCACCAATTGTTTTTTCCGCAGCACATACACATCTGTACCTTCAGGTTCATGGGCTATGCTCTCGTCATGCTGATAGCCTATAGAGCCGGGCACATCCCAGGATGTGCGTTTTGGCGGGACGGGTTCATAGTATCGGTGGCGGGAAAGTCTGGCGATTTCCCAGGCAGTTTCCGGCGTGGCGTGACGTGGTACTTCCACTTTCAGCAGGTCAACCCCGTCCAGGAAGCGCTTTTCCAGGATCAGGTTTGCAAAATAGGCGGTGAAAAATCCCGCGGCTGCAAAGTTGATGTCTTCTGAATGGGTCAAGTGAAAATGTGCGTCTGTTTCAAGGGAAACAGCCAGGGAGGGATAGCCCATGGATGCAGCTTCCATGGCAGCCCCCACTGTGCCAGAAATGGTGATTCCCAACCCGACATTCTCTCCGTAATTGATGCCAGAGACGATCAGGTCCGGTTTATGCGGAACAATCTCTAAAATGCCATGCAGGACCGCCTGAGCCGGGGAGCCGCCCACGGCGTACACGCTCCATTCCTGACCGTTGACCTGTACCTGTTCCTTGTGAATGATCCCATCTGACGTACTGGGCAGGCTGCGGCCCATGCCTGTGGATTGTTCGCGGGGAGCGGCAACCGTGACGTAGCCGATCCTGGAAAGTTCGCTTGCGGCCGCCCATAAGCCGGGCGAGCGGATACCGTCGTCATTGGTTAGGAGGATGTGTGGTTTTTTCTTTGTCATAATGGAGGGATTATAAACAAAAGATGTGGAATCCATCGTTTCTGTTTCATGGTGACACTAAAACGAAAACCGCCCTTCTCTTGAAAGGCGGCTGTCTGTGCTCCCGGCAGGACTCGAACCTGCGACCTATTGCTCCGCAAGCAAGCGCTCTAATCCACTGAGCTACGAGAGCATTGTTTAAGCGGACGGTATTTTACTGTATTGTACCGGGATGGTCAAGGTGCTTGACTGAGAACGGTCAAGCAAGTAAAATGATGGGCGTCTTGCGGGAGTCGCCAAGTGGTAAGGCATCAGCCTTCCAAGCTGATATTCGTGGGTTCGAATCCCATCTCCCGCTCTCCAAAGTGTTCCCGTGTCATGTGATGAAGTGTCAGGTTACGTGACACATGACATCGGAACACTTGACACTTAAACGGGCCCGTGGCGCAGCGGTTAGCGCAGGCGACTCATAATCGCTTGGTCGTAGGTTCGAATCCTACCGGGCCCAC
>JAEURI010000065.1 GCA_016789225.1 Anaerolineales bacterium | reverse complement strand
GATGGCCGCGCCAACCCGGTGGATGTGACCATGTCTCTGGCAAAAGGCGCGCGGGATGGAGGAGTTCGCATCTTCGAAAACGTTGAAGTTGCTTCCATCCAGAAGAAAAATGGCTACGCCGTAGGCGTGACCACCACAACTGGACAGGCGATCTCTGCCGAGTATGTCGTCAATTGCGCAGGCATGTGGGGACGAAAGATCGGCGCAATGGCTGGGGTCAACGTCCCCTTGCAAGCTGCAGAACATTACTACCTGCTTACCGAACCCATTGAGGGAGTTCATCCGGACCTCCCGATTATGGAAGATGTGGACACATACTCTTATTTTCGCGAAGAAGTAGGCGGACTGATGCTCGGGTTGTTCGAGCCGGTTGCAAAACCCTGGGGCGTGGAAGGGATTCCGGCAGACTTTGCATTCGGAGAGATCCAGCCGGATTGGGATCGCATGATGCCTTACATTGAAGCCGCCATGGAACGCGTGCCTGTCTTGAAAACGGCAGGTATCCGCAAACTCTTTTGCGGGCCGGAAAGTTTCACCGCCGACATGACCATGCTTGTGGGCGAAGCGCCAGAGTTGAAGAATTTCTACGTTGCCGCCGGAATGAATTCCCTCGGCATCCTGCTGGGCGGTGGAGTGGGACATACTCTCGCACACTGGATCGTGGATGGAATCCCGCCGCTTGATGTCGGCGAGATCAACATTGACCGGATGCTGCCGTACCAGAACAACCAGCGCTATTTGAATGATCGCGTCGTGGAAATCCTCGGCTTGATGTACAAAGAGACCTTTCCGAATTCGCAATTACAAACGGCACGCAACGTTCGCAAGTCTGTGCTGCATGCGCAATTGGAAGAGGCGGGCGCATTTTTTGCTTCGTCGGCAGGCTGGGAATATGCGGATTGGTTCGCTCCCGATGGTAAGGAAGCAAAAGTCGAAAAATACAGCTGGGACAGGCAAAATTGGTTCGAATACAATGCCGCTGAGCACAAAACCTGCCGCGAAGATGTCATCTTGATGGACACCTCCATGATGTCTAAATTCCTGGTGCAGGGACGCGACGCACAGAACATGCTCGACCGGATATCGGTCAGCAATATCAATGTGCCGGTTGGGAAGATCGTCTACACCGAGTGGTGCAACGCGCGCGGCGGCGTGGAAGCCGACCTGACCGTAACCCGCATCGGAGAAGAATCCTTCATAGTGATCTGCTCAGACCTTGCCCATCAGCATGTCGAAACGTGGATGAAGCGTCACACCGAACCAAACGAACAGGTCTTCATCGTGGATATGACTTCCGCGTATGCGCTCATCAATGTGCAGGGGCCGAAGTCACGCGAGCTTTTGTGCCGACTTTCGCATGCGGATCTGTCGAATGAAGCCTTCCCGTACATGTCCATGCGTGAGATCGACGTTCACTATGCGCGGGCGCTTGCTTTCCGTGTAACCTACCAGGGCGAGCTTGGCTACGAGCTTTATATTCCCACCGAGTTTGCGCCGACCACCTTCGATGCACTGCGCGAGGCCGGAAAGGATCTAGGTCTAAAACTAGCCGGAATGCAGACGCTCAATACTCTTCGCATTGAAAAGGGATACCGCGATTACGGTCATGACGTGGACAGTACCGACACCCCACTTGAGGCCGGGTTGAGTTTCCTCGTGGATTTCAACAAGCCCAGCTTTATCGGTAAGGAAGCGCTACTCAAACAAAAAGCGGAAGGCCCACTCAAAAAGAGATTCGTTCAGTTTCTTTTAGATGATCCCGAGCCGCTGCTTTACTACGGCGAGATGATCTATCGAAATGGCAAACGCATCGGCTATGTGCGCTCGGGGGCATATGGGTTTACGTTGGGTGGCGCGGTGGCATTATCGATCATCGAAGATGAGGAGCCGATCACTGAGGAATATATTCGCACGGGCAAATTCGAGATCGAAGTGAACAATGTCCTTTATTCGGCGAAGGCTTCACTGAAACCCTTGTATGACCCAAAGAATGAACGAGTGAAAATGTGAACAGTACCGCAAGCTTCAGCTTGTAAAACTAATTAAGCTGAAGCTTGTGGTACTGGAAAATTCCCAAAGGATAAAAGTCACATGACATTTTAGGTAAACTATGCAATAATTTCCAAATTGTAAGGCAAGCAAAAATAACCGACTCTTGGAGGATCCATGAATCGTTCCCGTGTTCTGTCTCTGCTCACTGTCGTACTGCTGGTTGCGATCGTTCTATCTGGCTGCCAGCAGAATGCACCTTCAACTCCGGCTGCTGATTCAAAAAGTATTGTCATTGTCATCCCGGAAGACCCACCTTCCTTCAACCCGATCATTGCAGATACCGGATATGACGCATTGGTGATGGAGCTGGTGATGCTTGGCTTGAGCGACATCGATGCAAATGGCAACGTATTTCCCGAACTCGCCGAGTCGCTGCCCACACTCGAAAATGGCGGAGTGGTGATGGACGAAGACGCCGGAACAATGAGCGTGACCTGGAAAATGCGTCAGGATGTGAAATGGGCGGATGGAACTCCAGTGACCGCGGACGATGTGCTCTTCACCTACGCCTCCATTACGGACCCGGAAAATGGCGGCTGGATCCCGGGCATTGACTACATTGACAGCGTAGACAAGATCGACGATCACTCCTTTACGGTCAATTACAATGCCGTCTACACCGGTTACTTGACTCAGTTCGGCGGCGAGCAAGTGGTCATTTGGCCTGCGCATTATTGTGATGCTGCGCAGGGATTCGCCGCCTGGGATTGTGCGCGTCAGCCCCTAAGCAACGGTCCCTTTGTGCTTTCGGAATGGGTCAATGGCGACCACATGACCTTCACCCGCAATGAAAATTATTATCAGGCAGGCAAACCTGAGATCGAAAAGATATCCATACGCATCGTGCCAGACCAGTCGGTTCGCAAGACCATGCTTTTAAATGGCGATGCTGACCTTGATATGTGGACGACCGAGCCAATGATCGCAGACCTGGAAGGCCAGCCCAACGTCGAAGTTAGCAGAAGCATTGAGAATCGCTGGGTGATGCGCATTTTCTTCAACCTTGCCGCAAAAGGGACCACTGACCCGGTTGCAACACCACATCCCATTTTGTCAGACCTGCGGGTCAGGCAGGCGATCCGCGCGGCAATTGATGTGGATACGATCTCGAAAGAGTTTTTCCTCGGTTACGTAACCCCGGTTTGGACAGAGTTTTTCCGCACTCCCTACATCTGCAATATTCCCCGGCCCGAGTTCAACCCGGAAACCGCGGCGGCGCTCTTGGATGAAGCCGGTTGGAAGGATACCGACGGCGATGGTGTTCGTGAATGCCGCGGGTGTGAAACTGCCGAAGAAGGATATGTAATGGAAATGGACTTCATTACCTATTCCGAATATGGCGAGCCGCTCGAATTAACCCAACAGTTCATTGCCGAACAGTTGGGCAAACTGGGGATGAAGATTAACCTCAAGATCGTCGAAGGCAGTATTCTATGGGCGGCATCCACAGATGGCGGCATCGAACAAAGCGGCAATTTTGACATCGATATCTGGGATGATGGCTACTCTGGCGTTGACCCAACGGATTTCATCTACAGCTATTACGCCGCCGCCTCAGCAGAGCCCGACCTTGGCTATAACTACATGCGTTGGTCAAATGATGAGTTCGAGACTCTTCTCGGGGATGTTTACACCCTTGATGAAGAGCAGCGTAAAAAAGATTTTTGCGAAATGGCTGCCATCCTCGAAGAGGAACTGCCTCAACTGTTGCTATTCACTGCGGTCAATGCAGATGCTCATTCCTCGCGTTTGCAAAATGTTCAAACATCCGCCAATGACCTCGTGACCTGGAATGCGGCAGATTGGACATTGAAGTAACTTGTCAACTTATATCTTCAGACGATTGATCCAGACAGTAGGATTGCTGCTCCTGCTCAGTGTCTTTCTATTCGCGTTGGTAAACCTTGCTCCTGGCGGCCCCCTGTCCGGTCAGGGACAGAGCCGTCACATCGATCCAGACAAAGTGGAGTTGTTGAAGCGTCAATTCGGTTTGGACAAACCCCTGCCCACCCAATATCTCATCTGGCTGGTCGGCAATGACTGGATGCAAGTGGACTCGAACGGCGATGGTGCGATGGATGGCTATGGAACCCGTCAGGGAATCCTGCGCGGCGACTTTGGCTTCTCCTTCCGCACCCGCCAGCCTGTGCTGACCGAGATCGGTCAGCGCCTGCCGAATACGATTTATCTGACCGTTGTGACTATGCTGGTGGCGGTCCTGATTGCCATCCCCATTGGGATTATCTCCGCCATTCGCCAATACTCATCCTTTGATATCACGGTCACGACCTTTTCCTTCGCCGGGCAGGCGATTCCAGAATTCTGGCTGGGGTTGATCCTGATCCTTGTTTTCTATGCGTGGTTGAAGAATCCCTTCACAGGTGACCCGTTGCTTCCCTCAGGCGGCATGACCTCTGTGGATAGTGTAGGATTTAACCTCTGGGATCGGATCGTTCATCTTATCCTGCCAGTATTAACCGGTGCGCTGGGCTGGATCGCATGGTATTCACGCTTCCTACGCTCCAGCATGCTGGATGTCATTCACCAGGATTACATTCGCACAGCCAGGGCGAAGGGTCTTTCAGATTGGGGTGTACTTTCCAAACACGCCCTGCGAAATGCACTTGTCCCACTTGTGACGCTTTTAGCTCTTGACCTGCCCTATATTTTCGGTGGCGCGATCTTCGTTGAAACCCTGTTTGCATGGCCTGGCATGGCAAGGCTGTATTATCAGGCTGCGTTGGAGCGGGACTATCCCGTATTGATGGCGGTGCTGATCATCGGTGCGGCCTGCATTATTCTATCTAATTTAATCGCAGATATTCTTTACGCTTATCTCGATCCACGCATCCGATATGAGTGACCATGGCTGAATTATCGATAAATGAGACATCACTGACGAACGAGTACACCCAGTCTGCCAGCATGGGAACGGGAGTCTGGAAGCGTTTTCGCAGGCATCCAGGGGCTATCTTTGGCATCGTTGTTATAACCATTCTAATCGTCATGGCTCTGCTTGCACCAGCTTCCCCCTACAATCCTGAAGCTTCAGACATCACGTCACGGTATGAATCGCCTTCACTACGACACATCATGGGTACCGATGCGCTGGGACGTGACTTGTTCACACGGGTCTTGTACGGTGGGCGTGTCTCACTCTCCGTCGGGTTGATGGTGGTTGCGATTTCGATCATTATCGGCGTTCCCATCGGCGCCTTGGCAGGATACTACGGCGGCGCCTTGGATGCCATTTTGATGCGCATCACAGATGCCTTTCTCTCGCTGCCTTCGTTCCTGGTGTTGATCCTTCTAAGCGCCATTTTGTGGGAGATCGAGATCCCCATGCTCAGTGGAAATAGTGTGCTTACGATCAGCCTGGTCATCGGCGTATTTTCATGGACGACGTTTGCGCGGCTGGTACGTGCCGCTTTTCTCTCGATTCGCGAGACGGAATTCGTTGCAGCCTCCCGCGCGCTTGGCGGCTCGGATGCGCGGATCATGATTCGGCATATCCTTCCCAATTCCATTGGCCCTATCATCGTGGAGGCCACATTGGAATTCGGGTACGCCATCATCGAAGAATCCGGGCTAAGCTTCCTGGGCTTTGGCATCCAACCGCCTACGCCCTCCTGGGGCAACCTGCTCAGCAATGCACAGGAATATTTCATGAAATACCCCTGGCTGGCAATTTTCCCAGGTTTAATGATCTTCTTCAGCATCATTTCCATCAACTACATCGGTGACGGTTTGCGCGATGCGTTCGACCCGAACAAAGTTCTTAACAAGGTCGGAGAAGTCTAACTTTAGCGGTTCAGTCAAAAAAGCAGAATAACCCTGTCGTTTACCCTGTCTTCGGCAAAGCCGCGGGCTGTGTATGCGTCGGGATTTTGAGAGTTGTAAAAACTCGCCAAACAAAGGAGAACTGCGTATGACTGATAATGGAAATCGCCTCCCACTCGAACCACTTCGCCCTGCCTATCGAATTCAATACTTCACTGACGAGGAATTGGATAAACTCCAGGCCGCCACGCTCGACATTCTCGAAAATATCGGTGTGAAGTTCATGACCGATAAGGCGCTCGATGTCTTCTCCAGCCATGGCGCCAGCGTGGACAAGAAAACCCAGATCGTAAAGATGAAGCCAGACCTGGTCTTCAAAGCCATGAAGACCGTACCGCGTTTCTTCACCATGGCGGCGCGCATCCCCGAATATGACCTGCATCTCGAAGAAGGCACCACTTATTTCACAACCGACGGTTGTGGCGTGGAAGTGGTGGACATTGGCACAGACAAACCACGCATGTCTACCAAAGCCGATGTGGGCATGATGGCACGCATTGCCGATTATCTGCCCTCGGTTGGGTTTTACTGGCCCATGGTCAGCGCTCAGGATTTCGGGCGCGCCTCGCCGCTTCATGAACTCGAAGTGGGCTGGAACAACACGGTCAAGCATTTCCAGTCTGAGACTATCATGGGTGGGGTTGAGGCCAGATACGCCGTCGAAATGGCAACCATCGTTGCAGGCAGCAGGGAAAACCTGCGCAAGCGTCCGCCCATGTCCTCGCTCATTTGCACCATCTCACCGCTCATGCAAGACAAGCCCGGCATCGAAGCCGCCATGGTTTTTGCAGAAGCAGGCATCCCTGTCGGATTCCTTGCCATGCCCACCCTGGGCACCACGGCCCCGGTCACGCAGGCGGGTGCGCTTGCCATGGGTGACGCCGAGATCATCAGTGCCACCGTGCTCATGCAGTTGATGTTCCCGGGTTGTCCCATTTACCATTCGATGATGCAAGCCTGGGCGGATATGAGAACCGGTGGTTATGTCAGCTATCCGCGTGATGCCCGAGGCCGTTACGGCGTCGTGGACATGGCCCATCATTGGGGAATGTCTTCTCTTGGCGCTTGCTACGGAACGGATTCGAAGGTCACCGGAACCTGGCAGCAGGCCGCAGAAACGGCTCTCGACCCGTTCCTGGCTGGTCTCGCCAGCCCGGAAATTGTCACTGGCATGGGGCTTTCACGCACCTATACCCGCCTCTTCCCCGAACAGATCATCCTTGATGATGACCTGTATCAACGCGCCCGCGCCTACCTGCAAAAAATGGAAGTGGATGATCACTCTCTCGCACTTGAGTCCATTCGCAATGTGGGCCCCGGCGGACATTTCCTCGGGCAAAAGCACACCCGCGAACACATGCGCACCTCGCTTGTGCGCGGCATTACCCATCACCTTGACCCACAGAATAAATATCGCGACCCCATTGAAGTGGCACGCGAAAAAGTGAAGTGGATTCTCGAAAACCACCAGCCCGAGCCGCTCGAACCCGCCCAGCAAATAGAATTCAATCGCATCCTTGCCGCCGCAGAAAAGGAACTGGCGGAAGTGTATTCATAAAAGATATCGCGGATACCCTATGGAAACCGACCTGCGAGTACTTTCTGATAATGAGATCACCCAAATCCACGAGCGGACTCTTTCTGTGCTGGCCACCATGGGGTTGCGAGTGGATACAGAAAAGGGGCGCAAACTCCTCAAGAAGGCGGGAGCGGAAGTGAATCCAAACACGAACGTCGTACGCTTTCCGCGCGAGTTGGTGGAGAATTGTCTCAAACTTGCCCCACGCAATTTTGCATTGGGCGGGCGACGACCCAATTGGGAACTGCCCATGAACGCCAATCGCTGCTCTCTGGTAGCCGATGGCGGCGCTTCCTTTGCGATCGATGAGGAAAGCGGGGAACGCCGCGAAGCCAACTTCAACGACTGGCGGCAGGCCACCCGCATGATCGACTCTTTGGATGAAGTTGGCGTTTATTGGTCGATGGTCGATCCCGGTTTTTTTCAAGCTTCCGTCGGTGGTTATACCGGTTACATCTGCGAGACCTTTCGAAATTTTTCCAAACATGTTCAAGACTGCACCCACAGCATCGAAGAATCTCGCTGGCTGTTGGAAGTCTTGAATGCGCTATTCGGTGGAAGCGAAAATCTTCGCAAGTCGAAACCATTTTCCTATCTTGTCACGCCGATCTCGCCGATGGTTCTCGAAGCGGATCACACCGATGCCTATCTTGAGATCGCAGGCCGTGGAATTCCGCTTGCCATCATGCCCATGCCAATGATGGGCGGAACCGCGCCCGCAAGTTTGATCTCCACCCTGCTCGTCGCCAATTGCGAAACGCTCGCCATGCTTTGCCTCGCGCAAGCTGCCGAGCCGGGAACTCCCATCATCTACGCCGCCTCGCCAGCCATCATGGACCCCTATACCGGACGTTTTACCGGCAGTGAAGTGGAGCATGGCCTCATGGGTGCGGCAGTGACCGAGATCGCCCGCTCGTATGGCCTGCCCGTTGAGACATCCGCAGGCAGCACAGGTCATTACCAGCCAGGCGTGCGTGCAAGTTATGAACGTGCCCTCAATTGGGTTATGGCAACGCTCTCCTGGCCGGACCTGTTGGTGGGTCCCGGTCAATTGGGCGGTTCTCTCCTCCTCAGCCTGGAGCAGCTCCTCATCGATGTGGAGGTCTTCCGTCGTTCATCGCGACTCTCAGGCGGCATCGATACACGAGTCAAGGAATGGCTTGAAGTGGACCTGGCCGCCGTAGGCCATGGCAGCAATTTCCTTAGCCGTCGCTCCACCCGCGAAGCATTGCGGAATGGCGAAGTCTATATGACCGATTACGATGCGCGAAAATCCTATGAGGCCTGGTCTGCATCCGGCAAACCGACCATGATGGAGGAGCTCAGGCCAAAAGTGCAGGAAACCCTACGCCTGCATACTGCCCTCCCCATAGATGAAACAATAGAACGGGAACTTGAAAAGATCCAACAGCATGCCCGCTCTGGAATAAAAATATAAAAAGAGGATACCTTTATGCGGTTCCAAAGCCAGGTTCTAAACGATTCTGAAAAGGATCAGATCCACCAGGAGGCGCTCAAGATCTTGCAAACGGCAGGAGCAAAATTTCACAGTACAAAAGCGCTAAAAATACTGGAATCGAACGGCGCACGCGTGGACTGGGATAAGAAGACCGCCTATATTCCAGCTGAACTAGTGGAAAACGCTATAAAGACCTCTCCCTCTGCTTATATTTTAGGAGCACGTAATCCGCAATTCGATTATCCGGTGCCATCGCCCATTACCCGCTTCTGTTTGGATGGAACTGGCTCTTTTGCTCAGGATTTTTACACGGGCGAACATCGCTATGGGACGCTCAAGGATAATGAGCTTGGATTGCGCATCTTTCAAACCATGGATATGGGAGTCATGGCCTGGCCGCCCGTCTCTGCAGAGGATAAACCTGACTATTCGCGCCCTCTGCATGAGTGGGCCGCATTGATGAAATTCACATCAAAACATGGAGAACATGAACTTCACACACCAAAACAGGCTCCCTATTTTGCAGAAATGTTAATAGCCGTGATGGGCAGTGAAGAGGCTGTCCGCGCACGCCATGCTTATTCCCTGACCTATTGCCCCGTCTCACCGCTCATTCACGATGGTCCCATGATGGATGCCTATCTTGAAATGGGTGGTCTTGACGTTCCCATCATGGTCCTTCCCATGCCCGCGCCAGGCATGACCGGCCCAGCCAGTCTGTTCAGCAATCTCTGCCTTGCCAATGCCGAAGCGCTTTCTTCCATCGTCGTTTATCAACTCGCACATCCGGGCAGACCAATCATTTACAGCAGCGCCACCGGCACCATGGACATGCGGAACGGAGCCTTCCTGGGCGGCACGCCAGAGATGGGCTTGATGTCCGCCGCCATGGTCGAAATGGGGCGTTACTACGATCTTCCCGCCACGTCGGCTGGTTGCACAGCCGATGCCCATCATCCCGGTGCAGATGCCGTGCTCGAAAAGATCATCACCACCATCCCGCCGGTTCTATCCGGTTCGGATATCATCCTCGGCATCGGCGTCATCGAAAGCGACCAGCTCCTGGTGCTGGAACAGATCATAGTAGATAATGAGATCGCCCATGTATGTGAACGCATCTTCCAGGGCGTGAATTCACATCCAGACCGCATCCTTACGAACGATGTGCTGGATATTGGCCCTGGCGGTAACTTCCTCTCGCGCAAGTCCACGCTGCAATTCGCACGCAGCAAGGAAGTTCATTTTTCGGACCTGCTCGACCGTCACACCCTCGACCAATGGGTACAGCTTGGAAGACCCTCCATGTATTCCAATGCAAGAAAAAAAGTGGAGGAAATCCTCGCGCAACCTGTGCAAGACGCCCTGCCAGATGAAATTTTCTGCAAGCTCGAAGCTATTCTTGCAAAGGCAGATCGCGACCTTGCGTAACTCCAAAATCCGTATGTTAAACCTTCGAGATAAAATCCATAAGCCGATTGCCTTTTGCGTAACCCCGGCAACTTATAGTAAAATATTGTTGCCGGGGCGATGGCGGAATCGGCAGACGCAACAGACTTAAAATCTGTCGTTGGAAACAACGTGAGGGTTCGACCCCCTCTCGCCCCACCACGGTCATTGCGACACTGAGATCAGGATGTTGCAATGACGTTTTTATCTAAGGAACAATATGTTCTTTACACGTCAGCAACTCGAAGAAACCGAAGACAAAAGTCTTGCACCCTACGGCATGCGCAGCAGGGACACCCGTGGTCGCGCCTATCTCGATGCGGAGCCGGAATATCGCACGTCCTTTCAACGCGACCGTGACCGCATTTTGCATACCACCGCATTTCGGCGATTGGAATACAAGACCCAGGTATTTATCAACTTCGAAGGCGATCACTTCCGCACCCGCCTCACCCACACGCTCGAAGTTGCCCAGATCGGCCGGACACTGGCCCGCGCCCTCGGCGGTAACGAAGACCTTGTCGAAACCATCTGCCTTGCCCATGATCTTGGACACTCTCCATTTGGCCATTCGGGAGAGGTCGCCTTGGCACGATTAATGAAAGATTTCGGCGGCTTCGACCACAACAAACAATCTCTGCGCATCGTCACCGAACTGGAACAGCGCTACCCTGAATTCCCCGGCTTGAATCTCTCCTGGGAGGTGCGCGAAGGCATGGTCAAGCACGAATCGGAATATGACATCTCCGATGCACGCGATTTCAACCCCGACCTGCGCGGCAATCTGGAAACACAGATCGCAAATGTCGCCGACGAACTTGCATACACCACGCATGACCTGGACGATGGCCTGCGGTCCGGTATGCTCACCCCGCAGATATTGGACGGTATCTCGTTATGGGAGATCCTGCGCGAAACCTATAACTGGCGCGGCACCATCCTGACTGACATGGAACGCCACCGAATGATACGCCAGTTGGTCGGGCTGATGGTTACAGACATGATCAAATCCACCGATTTAAGGCTTCGCGAAAGCAAAGTCAACTCGGCTTTGGATATTCAGAAACTCAAGCATAATGTGGTTGGCTACAGTGAAGAATTGCAGCGTCACAACCGCGAATTGAAGGATTTCCTTTATAAGAAACTCTATCGCCATTATCGCGTCGTGCGTATGCAGGTTAAAGCAGAGCGCATCATCAGTGACCTGTTCAACGCCTATTGCAACGAGCCAGCCATGCTGCCTGGGCATGTCCAGTTCTTCTTCGAAAAGCGCGGCCTGGAGCGCACGGTCTGCGACCACATCGCCGGAATGACCGATCGTTACGCCGTCGAAGAACACCAAAAGTTATTCAATCCCCTCGAAAAACCTTGATTTAATAGGCGTGAAAGAGGGGGCATCGGAAATCATTTTGCCCCCCTTGTTTATCATCATATCAACATTGGAAGGAGAGAAACATGTCCCAACCCAACTATTTGACCCGTGAAGGCGAAGCAAAATTGATCGCTGAACTCGAAGAACTGAAAGGCCCGCGCCGCGAGGAACTTGCCCAGCGACTGCGCTCCGCCATTCAAATGGGCGACCTCTCGGAAAATGCCGACTACCACAAAGCCAAGGAAGACCAGGGCTTCCTGGAGGGCCGCATTCAGGAGATCGAAGCCATCCTGCGCAATTCGGCTATCATCGAAAAAACGAATACCGACAGTGTTTCGATCGGTTCACACGTTACGATCCAGGAAGAGGATTACGACCCGGAGACCTATCATATTGTCGGCCCCACCGAAGCCGACCCGCGCAATGGAAGGATCTCTCACGAGTCCCCAATTGGTGTTGCGCTGATGAATAAAAAAGTCGGTGAAATCGCAGAAGCCGCCACCCCTAGTGGAAAGATCAAATTCAAGATCGTCAAAGTGGAATAGTTCCGCTTTTAAAGACAAAATCCCGTCCAAAGTGGACGGGATTTTTATTTTACGAATTAACCCTGTCGTGGCCAGATGGCAAGCTCAAGCGTAACACGCTCGAAGTAGCTATTATCAGGCTGAGGGCCTTTGCCGTACTCAATGTCCACAACCGTTGCAAGCAATTGCAGGGTGGCGGTCTCCAAAAGGACCTGCACCTGCGGCTCGACCAGAACCAACTCTCCCTTAGGTTCGAGGCGGGAGCGAATACCGGGGTCAGCAAAAGCATGAGGGGTCATCAAAACTTTTGTGGCCGTCTTGATATCGTTCTTATCAAAGAGCCAGATCTCCAGAGCCGTGACCTTCTTCGGCTCACCAACGCCGATGATCTCGGAAACCCCAACGCCATACTCGCCCATGAATTCCCCGGCCTGCGTGTCGATACTGAACGATTCGTCGTAAAGATCATCGCCCAGCACATAGGTGGTCATCGTTTGGGTGATCGGCGGCGCGAGACCCATCTCTTCGAAGTTCGTCTTGGAAGCGCTCTTGTTGATCTCATTCGCCTGCATCACGGCAGTCACTTCACCAGTACTGCGCGGCCCGCGCAGCCGGATGAAATAAAAAGCGGCAGCGGCGACCACACCCAATACGAGAAGCAGTCCCAACGCAATCAAGGCTGTATTCATCAGAGAGGAAGTGCCGGAAGGCTCTGCGGCAGGCTGTTGACCTTCCGCTTCCAAGACGGCGCGAACTGCCTCCCCATAAACGGGAATCAACGCCGGGTCAACCTCGCCGGGGTTTGCCTGCACCCGTTCGAAGGTTTGCTGTGCGGCGCTGCCAAGCCCTTTCCAGCGGTCGACGGCGAGACCCAGATTCTGATGATCGCCAAAGGAGTCGATCGCCATTCGCAAATAATCATCCTGCAGGTCTGTACGTAGGTAAAACGGCGTCGCATCCTTGAACTCCGTTGGAGCGATCACCCATCCGATCAAAAGCCCAAGGGCCAATCCCACCACAAAAAGTGCGACCGGCAAAATGGGTATCTTCTTTAACAACGCAACAATGAATTGCATATCTGGCTCCTTAGCGATTTATGCTTGGCTAGATTATACAACGTAATTCCCAGCCTCTGCATGGCAGAAAGATTGCCCAAACGCAAGCCCGCGCATCCAGCTTCGCCCGGGCCTGCTTCAACAACTCAAACCGAATCAAACGCCGATTATGCGTTCTCCGGCACGATCTCCTCCAACAGGAAAGACTCCGAGCAATTCGTACATTGGGCTTCGCGTTTATTCGCGATCACCAACAAACCGTTACATTTCGGGCAGGGTTTGGCGAGCGGCTTCTTCCAGCTCGTAAAATCACAATTCGGGTAATTTGCACAGCCAAAGAAGGTGCGTCCCTTGCGGGTTTTGCGCTCCACAAGATCGCCGCCATCCTTCGGACAGGCCACACCGATCTTTTCCAGCCACGGTTCAGTATAACGACAGGTCGGGAAATTGGCGCATGAAATGAATTTGCCGAATCGTCCGTAACGGATGACCAACTCACCGCCATCTTCAGGGCAGGTACGACCGATCGGCTCCGGTTCAGATTTGGCCACCGGCATCTCAGCCTGTGCTTTCTTCACATCCTCTGCAAACGGAGTGTAAAACTCGCGGATGGCATCCGTCCAAGCCATCTGCCCTTCCGCGATCTTGTCGAGATCCTCTTCCATATGTGCGGTAAAGTTCAGATCCACTACTTCAGGAAAGTATTGAATCATCAGGTCATTGACCTGAACCCCCGTATCCGTGGGCATGAGTCGTTTCTCTTCGCGCACTACATATCCGCGCTGTTGAATGGTGGAAATCGTCGGCGCATAGGTGGAAGGACGGCCAATACCATTCTCTTCGAGAGCCTGAACGAGGGATGCTTCCGAATACCTTGGCGGCGGCTGGGTGAAATGCTGTTCGGGAATCAAGCGCACCAATTCCTGCTTTTGGCCTTCAGCCACGCCAGCGGGAATCTTTACATCCTCTTCGTCATCTTCAACCTTTGCATCTTCATTCTTGGCTTCTTCATAAACCACGAGGAAGCCTGGGAATTTCACCGCCGAACCGGAGGCACGCAGAAGATATTCATGAGCGCTGGTTTTGCCGGTTACTTCGACCTGCAAAGTATCATAGACTGCCACTTCCATTTGTGAAGCGACAAATCTCTGCCAGATCAAGCGATAGAGCTTGTACATGGCAGGTTCGAGAAATTCCTTTAATTTTTCCGGGTCACGCATCACAGAGGATGGGCGGATGGCTTCATGAGCCTCCTGGGCGTTGGCCGATTTGGTTTTATACACGGGCGGTTCGGCAGGCAGGAAATCAACACCATATTTGCCGGTGACATAATCGCGGGCTTCTTTTTGAGCAATGGCCGAAACATTGGTCGAGTCAGTACGCATGTAGGTAATAAGACCTGTCGTACCGCCTTCCCCAACATCCTGGCCTTCATATAATCCCTGTGCCAGAGCCATGGTTCGTTTGGCAGTAAATCCAAGTTTGCGTGATGCCTCCTGTTGAAGCGTGGAGGTTGTGAACGGAGCAGAGGGTTTCCGCCGCCGCTCTCCGCGTTTGACCTTTGTAATGGAAAATGAAGCAGTCTCAAGGTCGATCAGAAGCGGGCGAACGGTCTCTTCGTTGGGAAGTTCCGGTTCCTTATCATCCACACGGACAAGTTTTGCGATAAAGTTCGATTTCAATTTCTCGGGCTTGAACTCGCCATGGATCGTCCAATATTCAACCGGCTTGAAATTTTCGATCTCCACCTCGCGCTCCACAATAAGACGCAAAGCCACCGATTGCACGCGCCCCGCGGAAAGACGCCCACGAACCTTTTCCCAAAGGATCGGGCTGATGCTGTAACCCACCAGACGGTCGAGCACACGGCGCGCCTGCTGCGCATTAACCAGGTTCATGTCAATGTTGCGCGGATGAGAAAACGCTTCGGATACAGCCGGAGCCGTGATCTCATGAAAGACCACGCGTTTGGTGCGTTCCGGCTCGATGCCAGCCGCTTCCATCAGATGCCAGGAAATGGACTCACCTTCACGGTCGGGATCGGTTGCGAGAAAGATCTCTTCGGCCTTCTTTGCCAACTGTTTGATCTCTTTGACAACTTCCTTCTTTTCGTTTGGCACGCGGTACTTTGGCTCGAAATTATTATCCACATCCACAGAAAGCTGAGACTTCAACAGGTCGCGCACATGCCCCACCGAGGCGCGAACGGTGTATCCCTTGCCGAGAAAACGCCCAACGGTCTTCGCTTTTGCAGGTGATTCAACGATGACCAGTTTTCCCTCACGCACCTCCACCTTCTCAGGTTTTGGTGGCGGAATCAAACCAGCATGGGCATCGGTCTTTCCCATGCGAAATAGTTTTGTGCCGCAAACGGGGCAAATACCAGTTGTGACCGCAGAGCTTTTGGCATTGAAACCTGCCACAGGGTTCTGGATCTCCCGTTTTGTCTTGCACTTCATACAATAAGCTTCCATTACGTATCCTCCGATAACACACCCATATCCTCCATGGGAAGCATGAGCGCAAATCCATTATCACATAAAAAATCCCGTAAGGTACCTACGGGATGGACATTCTACAGCACTTTACCGTTTTTTTGCAAACTGGTATTTTATCGAAACAACGGAATCCGCCCATTTTCCTGTCATTCCTGCAAATATATGAGACATCGACA
>JAEURI010000044.1 GCA_016789225.1 Anaerolineales bacterium | reverse complement strand
AAAAGTTTCCAGCCGCGTGAGATGGCATCCAACGTCCTCATATCATCTGCAACAATGGCTGCCTGAGCCAGTTCCAAAACAGACAGCCCAACGATCAAAACCGGGATGACCAAAAAGAAGAAAGGCATGAAACAAAATGTTGCCAAGCCCATGGTCAACATGGAACCTGCCATAAAGACAGCCATGAAACCAAACCAGATCACCATCCAGCCGCCAAAGAAGATCGCATACAACCCAAACACGCGCCAAAAATACGGCAGGCTTTCATGGAATAGTTCCCTAAACCCAAGTTTCTCCGCACCCTTTTCAACCTTCACTGCTCCGTAGGTTGTCGTCAATTGCACTAGAACACCCAGAAATGCGGAGGGAATGAGGAAAATAAAAGTCACCCCCATAAAAGCCAAAGACATCCACGGCTCATTTACATACTGATTATATGGTTCCGGCATAAGCATAATAAATCCCGGATTGACAAGGATGAAAATAGGCATCAATACTGCAAAGAACAAACCGGGCAGCATCTGCCACAGCCACAGCACTTTATGATTCCAACCAATCTTCCACATGCGGGTCAGCACTTCGCCAAGATCAAATTTCATTTCAATCTCCCAATCGTCAATTCAAAATCGTCAATCAAAAATCGTAAATAGCTATTCCCACTCAATTGTGGCGGGCGGTTTGCTCGTAATATCATACACCACGCGGTTAATTCCTTCCACTTCGTTCACGATGCGGCTCGACACTTTCGCAAGCAGGTCGAAAGGCAGGCGCGCCCAATCGGCAGTCATGAAATCGTCTGTTGCAACGGCGCGGATCGCCGCCGCCTCCTGATAGGTGCGCATATCGCCCATGACACCCACCGAACGGACAGGCAGTAAAACCACGAAGGCTTGCGAGGTCTGCGCACCCTTCCCTAAAAAACCCGCTTTGGATAATTCCTCCAGCAGGATCGCATCCGCCGCCCGCAAACGGGAGACACGCTCAGGCGTACACTCCCCGAGGCAGCGCACGGTCAGGCCCGGACCTGGGAACGGTTGCCGCCAAACCAGGCCTTGATTCAAGCCGAGAGCTTCGCCCACCAAACGCACCTCGTCCTTGAATAAATATCTCAGCGGCTCGACGAGTTCGAATTGCATGTCTTCGGGCAACCCGCCCACGTTGTGATGTGACTTGATCTTTTCCGCTTTGCTTCGGTCCGGGCCGGAGGATTCGACCACGTCGGGATAGATCGTTCCCTGCACCAAGAACCTGGGCTGACCAACATTCTTCGCCTCGCGCTCAAAGATGCGGATGAACTTCTCGCCAACGATCTTGCGCTTTTTTTCCGGATCGGTCTCGCCTTTCAACGCGCCAAGAAATTCGTCAGCGGCGTTCACAGTGATGAGTTCAGCGCCCAGGCCCTCCCGAAATGCGGAGGCGACCTGTGTCGCTTCATTCGCGCGGAGCAATCCTGTATCGACGAACACGCAGACGAGTTGGTCACCGATGGCTTTATGCACCAAGGCCGCCGCCACCGACGAATCCACGCCGCCTGAAACGGCCGCGAGGACTCGCTCGCCCCCAACTTGTTCCTGTATTCGCTTGACGCTTTCTTCGATGATGTTGGCAGGCGTCCAATCGGGTGTTACTCCGCAGATATCGATGGCGAAATGTTTATAAACTTCGATGCCGTTCGGGGTGTGATGCACCTCCGGATGGAATTGCACGCCGAAATATTTGCGTTTCACATCTCCCATTGCCGCATAGGGGCTGTTGCCAGATTTTGCAAGTGCGATAAATCCTTCGGGCAATTGTGTCACTTTATCGCCGTGAGACATCCAGACTTTGGATATGCTGGTGAGTAGTGGAGTGGAAATGAGTTGTTCGATCTCAGCATGACCATATTCACGGTTCGCAGATGGATCCACCTTTCCGCCGAGGGCATGGGTGAGGGCTTGCATCCCATAGCAGATGCCGAGGATGGGCAAACCGGTTTCAAGAATAAATTTTTGAATGAATGGTGCGTTCTCTTCGTACACGGATTTGGGTCCGCCGGAAAGAATGAAACCTTTGGGTTGGATGGAGAGAATCTTTTCCTGCGGAGCATCCCACGGGAAAAGCTCGCAATAAACCTGCGCTTCACGCACGCGGCGTGCGATGATCTGTGCGTACTGAGAACCGAAATCAAGGATGGCGATTGAATTCATGTTTATATTAATCCCGTAGGGGCGGGGTAACCCCGTCCCTACATATCTGATGTCAAATGAAAATGCAAATGCGGGAAATCCTGATACTCCCCGCCGTTGACGATAAGCCGATAAGCTTTGAGGTCGAATTCCTTGACGAGGCTTTGGACGGTGATATAGAGATCTGTCAGGAAGGCGGTATCTCCCGGGTCGAGGTCTGCCAGGGTTTGGACTTGTCGCTTTGGGACAATGAGCAGGTGAACCTTATAGCTGGGCGAAGGATGCTGGAACGCAACCAGGTTCGAGGTCTCGCGGAGGCGCTGCACTGGAATGGCAAAGCTCATGTGGGTGAATATCCAGCCGATGAGATAAACGATAATTCGCGTATGGAGTAATTTCCGCATAACGTTTCAACGTTCGAACGTTTAAACGTTAATCCACGAATGTGATCTTGCCATCATCCAGAGACTTGATACAGGCAATCGACTCGATCGGCACGCCCAGCGTGGATAATGCATTGCGCCCGCCTTCAAATATCTTTTCGATCAACGTTCCAATGCCCACGATCCTGGAGCCGGAAGCTTCAGCCAGCCGCGCGAGACCGAGAATGGTCTGCCCACTGGCAAGGAAGTCGTCGATGATGAGGACCTTTTCACCGTTAGCAAGATATTCGGGGGAAACAATCAACTCGACCATGCGGCCTTTGGTATGCGACGGCGCAAGGGTAAGATAGACCTGGTCTGGCATGGTGACAGGTTTGGTCTTGCGGGCATATACGACAGGCAATCCCAAATGAATGGCGGTGGTCAATGCCGGGGCAATGCCGGAAATTTCTGCGGTGAGAATTTTGGTCGCGCCGACGTTGGCAAAGCGTTTGGCGAAGTCGCGCCCGCAGGCATCCATGAGCATGGGGTCGACTTGATGATTGACAAAGCTATCTACTTTTAGAATTCCACCGCCGAGAATTTTCCCATCCCTGAGAATACGTTCCTGTAATGCGTTCATACGCCTCCGATTGTCTGGACAGATTTTTTCGCTGGTATTGTACAACTGGATGAAGAAAGAGGAAAGAGGAAGAAATTCATGTATCTCAATTTGCATTGCAGCATTTGAATCTCACCCGCTTATCCACATTTAAGCCATCAAAAAGTACTGTGTTAGAATCTCGCGCGTGAATGATGAAATCAAATTCGTATTGGCATCCAATTCTCCGCGCAGGAGGCAGTTGTTCGGTCTGGGAGGTTGGACGTTCAGCGTCATTGCCGCGGATGTGGATGAGACTCCGCTGGAAAACGAATCGCCGCGGGAATATGTTATCAGACTGGCTCAAGCCAAGGCTTTTGCGATCCAGGCCCGGGCGGAGTCGGATGCGGTGGTCATCGGTTCAGATACAACCGTGGTAGATGGGAACGAAATCCTCGGGAAACCCGTCGATGAAGCAGATGCGGAACGCATGTTGAGGCAGTTGCGTGGACGAGTCCACCAGGTGTACACGGCCATCGCGGCCGTACAGAATGGAAAAATGGTCACAGACATGTCTATGACCGATGTGCCGATGCGAAATTATTCCGACGAGGAAATTGCGGCATATGTCAAAACCGGCGACCCGATGGACAAGGCAGGCGCGTATGCCATTCAGCATCCCGAATTTCAACCGGTGGCTTTTATGGAAGGCTGCTACGCTGGTGTGATGGGACTGCCCATGTGCCATGTGCTGCGCGTGTTGAAGCAGTTCAACATTTCCCCATCCACGAATGTGCCTGCGGCCTGTCAGCAGCTTTTAAATTATGATTGCAGGGTTTCATCTTTGATATTGAAGGGCAACCCGCCCATAAGGACCGAGTCTCTTGTTACACCCTGATTTTCGTCGAAAGGAAACGTAATGAAGTCATTACGCTGGAAATATTTGATCTTGATCGCACTCGTCATCGTCGGCTGCACTTCCGATGGCATAGGTCCCAACCTTCCCGGCATAGCCACAGAAACACCTTTGCCCACCGTGCAGGCGACCATCATTTCTGCGCCGGATGAACAGGCCGCAGTGAAGGCGTTTTTGGAAGCGCTGCAAAAGGACGATTTCGAAGTCATGTACAATCTACTCTCACAGGCCAGCCGTGAGGGCATTACGCTCGAAGACTTTTCCAAACGCTGGAATGATGCTCTCAATTCGATGAGCGCCACCAGCATTGAATTCACGATCCTTTCCTCCACCAAAAGCCCGAAGAATGCTGAAGTCGGTTACAACGTTAACTACAAGACCGTCCTCGCCGGGGATATTCAACGCGATATCGTCATGCGCCTTGTGAATGAGGATAACAACTGGAAGGTGCAATGGGACGATGCGCTGATCCTGCCCGAACTGGCAGGCGGAAATCAACTCGCCATGGAATACAGCATTCCCGCGCGCGGCGATATTTATGATAAAGACGGACTGCCCATCGTCACTCAATCGGCGGCCTTTGCCTTCGGCATTCAAACCGACCTGATCGATAATGAAATGCGCGGAGCACTGACCACCGAACTGGGCATGTTATGTGGTATTGATCCTCTCGACATCGAAGACCAGATCGACGCCTCCGGCCCCGGCTGGTACCTGCCCATGTGCGAAGGGACTCGGGCGGAAGCCCAGAGGCTGCTCTCCATTAATCCCGGCGGGCTGGTCATTAGCGACTACGAATCCAGATATTATTTTCAGGGCGGGCTGGCCCCACAAGCGGTGGGATACACACTTGCCATCTCTCCCGAACAACTGAATGAATACCGCCGCAAAGGATACAGCGGCAGCGAACGCATCGGCCAGACCGGTGTGGAGCAATGGGCAGAAGATTATCTTGCCGGAAAGCACGGCGGCATTCTGCGCATCGTCAACCCAGAGGGGCAGATTATTTCCACGCTCGGACAGAGTAAACCCGAACCCGCCGACTCGGTCTATCTCACCATCGACAGCAATATGCAGCGTTACGCCCAAGACGCCATTCAATATTTCCGCGGCGCCGTGGTGGTGATGGAAGTGGATACGGGGCGCATCCTGGCCATGGCTTCGGGTCCCGGCTACGACCCCAACTACTTTGATTCAGAAAATCCGAACAATCTCGGCCTGGGGAACCTGTTGAACGACAGCCGAACTCCGTTATTAAATCGCGCGGCGCAGGCACAGCTTCCGCTCGGTTCTGTGTTCAAGATCATCACCTTCTCGGCTGCACTTGAAAGCGGACTGTATCTAAAAGACACCACCTACGATTGTCAGTATGATTTCACTGAACTGCCCAACCAGATCCTCTACGACTGGACTTACCAGCACTGCCAGGACCGGATCGCAGTAGGGTTATTCTGCAATACGTCCGACAGCACCCCATCGGGCTTGCTGACCTTGCAGGAAGGACTGATGCGCTCCTGCAATCCCTACTTCTGGCACATCGGCAACGACCTGTTCTCGAACTGGAATCGCGGCAACGATATTGCCAACATGGCGCGCGCCTTCGGTCTCGGCGCCCCCACTGGCATCCAGCAGATCCCAGAGGCATCCGGTCAGATCGTTGACCCTGCCTCGAATGTGGACGCCACCAATCAGGCCGTGGGCCAGGGAACGGTTCAAGTCACTCCACTGCAGGTGACACGCTTCATTGCCGCCATCGCCAATGGAGGTACTCTCTACAGGCCGCAGATCGTCGAGAAGATCCAGCCCATCGACGGCGAACCCGTTCAATCGTTCAAGCCGGAGGCGCAGGGCACGCTTCCATTGCGCAGTGAGAATCTCGACATCCTGCGCGAGGCCATGTTGATGGTCACTGAAAATTCGCTCGGTACGGCACGCTTCAACCTGCGTGGATTGCAATTCAGTGTGGCCGGTAAGACCGGCACCGCCGAATCAGGCAGCGGCAAACCGCATGGCTGGTTCGCGGGATACACCTTGAACGAAGAAAACACCGGCCTGCCGGAAATCGCCATTGTGGTCGTCGTGGAAAATATCGGTGAAGGCTCAGAGTATGCCGTGCCGATCTTCCGCGCGATGGTGGAGACCTACTATTACGGCAGTCCGCAGCGCGTCTATTACGATTTCGGTCAGATCGGCTTCCCACCCTACACCCCCACCCCGGCGGGCGGAGGGATCATTCCGTAATTATGGAGGTGACAGTCGCCTGCGAGGTGACTGTCACCTGTGACTACAGGTATCTATTTGACAAACACTTCTACAAAACATGGTCTGATCATCAAAGCCCAATCCGGTTTCTTTTGGGCGGAAACCGGGGAGGGCCTTATTATTTGCCAACTACGCGGAAAATTAAAACAGGGCAGGGCCAAAGGCGACATCGCCGCTTTGGGTGACCAGGTCGAACTATCGGTGTTGGATGACGGCTCCGGAGTGATCGAATCGGTACGGGAGCGAAAGCAGGTCATCGCCCGCATCGACCCGCGCCCGGGCGGGGTCTACCAACAGGTGCTTTTAGCCAACCCAGATCAGGCCGTCTTCATCTTTGCTTGTGCGAATCCAAACCCCAAACTGAGAATGCTAGACAGGTTTTTGGTCATCGCGGAAAAACAACGCATTCCCCCTGTGATCGTGGCAAACAAAACCGACCTTGTGGACGAGCCGAAATCCATTTTCGGAATGTATGAATCGATTGGCTATCGCGTCATTTACACATCCACAAAACATCAAACGGGACTGGAAGAATTAAGAACTCAATTGCAAAAAAAACTCAGCGCCTTTGCCGGGCCAAGCGGTGTGGGCAAGTCCAGTTTATTGAATGCGCTTCAACCCGGGTTGGGGCTGGCAGTGAATGAGATCAGCACAGCCATGAACAAGGGACGCCATACCACGGTCACCCGTCAATTGTTCCCGCTCGACGGCGGCGGATACGTGGCCGACACCCCCGGCTGGAAGTCGCTTGGGTTGTGGGACACGCAACCGGAGGAGATGGATGCGTACTTTCCCGAGTTGCGCGGCTTGGTGGAGAGCTGTCAATTCAGCGATTGCACTCATCAACATGAACCCGGCTGCGCTGTATTGAAGGCCTTGAAAGCAGGGACGATCCACCCGGAGCGATATGAGTCCTTTGTGAGGTTGAGATCGGGAAAAGAGTGATTCGCTTTACGATTTACGATTGGTGATGCTTTGACTTGCTCAGCACATGTTTTTGATTTACGATTGTGCCGTAACGGATTACTGATTGCTGGACACTGATGACTGACAACTGGAACTTACTCGGGCACGAATGGGCAGTGGATATGCTTCGCCGTCATGTGGCGCGCGGGGAGATTCGCCACGCGTATCTTTTCTCTGGACCTCCCGGACTGGGTCGAAGAACCCTGGCCTTGCGCCTCGCCCAGGCCTTGAATTGTGAACGTCCGCATGCGCCGGGCGAGCCGTGCTACACCTGCCGCACCTGCAAACAGATCGAAGCCATGCAGCACCCTGATCTGGCTGTGATTCAAGCCGTTGACGAAGATGGAAATTCAAAAGACGGCGGAACATTGCGCGTGGACCAGATCCGTGAGGTGCAACGCACGCTCAACCTCAAGCCCTATCAATCCCAATATCGGGTTGCCATGTTTTTGCGTTTTCAAGAAGCCAACGACAACGCCGCCAACGCTCTACTCAAAACCCTGGAAGAAGCCCCGCCTCATGCCATCCTGCTGTTGACGGCCGATAACCCCGAACAGCTTTTGCCCACCATCAATTCGCGCTGTGAGATTCTGCGCCTGCGCTCCCTGCCTGTTGAAGCCATCATCGCGGACCTGCTTGAACGCGGAGTGGACGAGGACAGCGCCCGCCTGTTAGCTCACATCTCCGGTGGACGTCCCGGTTATGCAAGACGGCTTTTGGAAGATGCAAGCCTGCTCGAAAAACGCGAAGAACGCCTCAACGACCTGCAAACCCTGCTGCCCGCCCCGCGTGTGGAGAAGTTCTCCTACGCCGAAAAGCTCGCCAAAGACAAGGATGTGATGCGCCAGACCATCCTCGTCTGGCTTTCCTACTGGCGCGATGTGCTTCTTAGAGTGGCTGGCGCGGAGACTCCCCTGATCAACATCGACCGAAATATGGAGATCGAATTCCTTGCAGGCAGGCTGGATTTATCATCCGCTCGTAAAGTGGTCAATGGGTTGGAAGATACACTGGAGAAGATGGATCGAAATGTGAACTCAAGGCTGTTGGCAGAAGTATTGCTATTGGATTTACCGAAGGTGTAAAAAGCCAAGCGACAATCACTTTGAAGGTGACTGTCGCTTCATACTGATGTTTTTTTGGCCGTGACTATATTATTGGAGTACAACCTATGAATCCAGAACAGGCGATTACGCTGGTCAAGTACAACACCTGGGCGAATCATCGCGTGCTCCTCAAGGTGCTGCGCCTGCCAGAGGCAAGGCTTACCGGCCGCTCCACACTTAGCCAAAGACCATCATCGATACACTGGTTCACATTCTTGACACGCAGTGTATTGGCGCGAAGGCGCGCAATTCGGAAACCTGCCTGTGAAAACACTGGCCTATTCCAATTTGAGAGTCTGACCGCCCTGAAGCGAAGGTGGGATGAGGAAGACATCTGCTTGTTCCTGAAATATGTACAAGGGTTATCTGCCAATGACTTAAACGGCAAGGTCACTTATAAATGGCCGCAGGCCTGGCCAAGAAGCCGACCGTTGTGGAACATCCTTCAACATATTTTCAATCATGGAACCCATCACCGAAGTGAGATCGGTCAATATCTCGCAACGCTAAGCCAATCTCCGGGAGATTTGGACTTTATCAAGTTCGTCGGGAAGGCATATCAATAGCCAGGAGGCTTGCATGTTCGATCCGCGCGATAAACAACTCACAAACCTAAACACCGCATACACAGACTTCATGAACACCCTGCAGGAATTATCTGCCGATAAATTCCTCGCCTCCCTCGGCGCCTGGAGTCCGCGAGACATTGCGGCGCATTTCATCGGCTGGAATCGAATCACATTGGCAGGGTGCAGTGCCTTGCGCGAAGGTGCAGAGCCATTCTATTTTTACGATGGTACGAATGATTATCGAAAGGTGAATGCGAAATTCTTTGGGCAATTCCCATCCACAGATCGGGATGAATTGCGGAAAGAGATCACATCCACCTATGAAATTCTGGCTGCTTACTTGAAATCGATACCCGAAAGCGAATGGGAGTTGGACACGGGCATCGTCCATTACCGTGGAAATCCCGCCACAATCGCGCGCTGTGTCGATTCGCTGATTCGCGATTACCGCAAGCATAGGCAGGAGATCGTGGATGGATTCGCACTAAAATAATTTGCAGTCTCCGCCATTAGAGCGGGGACTTTCATCTTTCTCTAAGAAGAATCCCCTCGTATTTTTATGCTCTATTAATTTTAGCGAGTACTTTTTTCCCAGTGCTTCTCTCGTTTGCCCATGCTAGACTTTTTATAAGACCTGTACAAACGAAAGGAGCTTGACATGACTTTAGAATCTTTGATTGTTTGGGTCGTTGTTGGGGCAATTGCAGGGACGGTTGCCGATTGGCTGGTCAGCGGAGTCCGCCTGGGATGTTTCGGGACGGTGGCCATCGGTATCATCGGGGCGTTTGTTGGGGCATGGCTGCTTGGCTTGTTGAATGTGTCGATTGGCAGCGGCTTTGTCAACGACATTATCACAGCGTCTATTGGTGCGGTGGTTGTGTTGCTGGGCGTCCGACTGCTTCGCAAACGGTAGTCAGCTTTACCTCCGCTAGAAATAAAGGAGCCGCAAACTATATGCGGCTCCTTTATTATTCGATTGCGCTTCTTAATTTCTTCGCCAGCTTTCCGAAGTGACTCGTGTAACGGATATCATCCGTGCGCGGACGCGGCAGGTCAACCTCCACATCCATTTTTATTTTTCCGGGGCGTTTGGTGAGCACCATCACACGATCTGCCAGGAACAATGACTCATTGATGGAATGGGTCACCATCACCACGGTCTTTTGTTTTGCCTGCCAGATATTGGAGAGTTCCGTCCACATGCGTTCTCGGGTAAGAGCATCCAGCGAAGCAAAAGGCTCATCGAGCAGGAGCAGGTCCGGGTCATGAATGAGCGCGCGGGCGATGGCGACACGTTGAGCCATGCCACCGGAGAGGTCACGTGGAAGTGAATCCTCAAAGCCTTTCAATCCCACCAGCCCGATCATCTCACGCGCTTTGTTCTGCGCCCTGACCTGCCCGGCTCCTTCCAACTCCAGCGGCAGCATGATGTTTTCCATCACGGTACGCCAGGGCATGAGATTCGACTGTTGAAAGACCATGCCGATCTTTGGCTGATGATGATACATAAAACTCACCCGGCCAGAGGTGGGCTGAAGGATGCGCGCCAGCACGCGCAGAAAAGTGGTCTTGCCCGAACCGGACGGGCCAAGAAAACAAACAAACTCGCGCGGGCGAACCTCGAAGGAGATATCGTCTAACACGTGAAGTCCGCCGTTGTTATCGGGATAGGTGACGGACAGATTGCGAACGCTGAGGATGGGTTTGGGATTCATTTTTCTTTACTACAAAGGGTTGTTTAAAAACGTTGCTTCCTTCGTACCCTTTTTGGTTATTGCTCCTTACGGCACGAACTCATTCGTAAACGCCTGGCTTAAATCCACGGGCGCTTCGATCAGACCCATCTTCACCAGCAAATCATTCATGTTCTCCCACGACTGCGAGTCGGAGAAGCCGATGCGCTCTGCGCCCCAAAATTCAATCGAGGTGTTCAAGACCTGCATCTGCACGTCCTTATCCTGGTCTTTTAAATTTTCAACATATTTCAAGCTGATCTCATAGGCTTCATCCGGATTCGCAATGGTATCTTCCAGCCCATGCGCAAAGGCGCGCGCCATACCGCGTATTAGGTCAGGCTCGTTGGCGATGGTCATTTCATTGGTGACAATTCCATTTGCGGTCAATTGGGCATAATCCGACACACGCAATTCAGTTACTTCCATGCCTTGTGCGCGCAGGACGATGGGTTCGTTGGCTGTGTACACCACCACCACGTCGCTCGTACCCGTGGCAAACGCCTCCACCTGATTGAATCCGATCGCATCGAAGGTCACTTCAGACGGGTCAACGCCCGCCGAGAACAGAAGCGCCTCGACACCAATATAATTCGCACCGAACAAGCCCGGCAGGCCGATCTTCTTTCCGCGCAGGTCGGCAGGTTCGTCGATGTTCAATTCAGGTTTCGCAACCACCGAGATGGGGAACTGCTGATACCACGCGAAGGTATAGACCACAGGCAATCCCTGTGAACGGGCCAACAATACCTGTTCGCCTGAAGCCAACGTGAA
>JAEURI010000040.1 GCA_016789225.1 Anaerolineales bacterium | reverse complement strand
CTGGGGGATTGCCTACGCACTCGTCTGGTTGGGCGATGCATTGTTCAGGATGGGAGATACGACGCGCGCTGCTACAAGCTGGGAAAAGAGCCTACGCCTCACCCAGGAGTTGGGGGAGCACTACCTGATGGCATGGTCACTTGGCGGTTTGGCGGATTTGGCGCGTCTGCGCGCTGATTACATCCGTGCAACAGGAATGTTTAAAGAAGCCTTGTCCCATTATCAGAGTTCAGGAGATAAGATCGGCCCGCCGTTCTCGCTGGAAGCGCTGGGATTGATTGCCGTTGCGTTGGGGGATGCAAAGCGAGCGGCGCGTCTTTGGGGTGCCGCATCTGCCTGGCGCGAAACGATTAACGAACCGCTCTCCCTGATCTATCAGAAGGATTATGCTGCATATATGACCCAGGCACGTACTCAACTTGGGGAGGAAGTTTATGCCTCCGCATGGTCAGAGGGCCACGCAATGTCACCCGAACAGGCTCTCACCCTGGCATTAGAGGAATAGATGCCTCCTGATTCAATATAGATTTCTATTGGCAACCCACGATTTTCAATCAACATAGCAAGACGGTTAGATGAAAAACAGGGCAAGCTGTAAAACTTGTCCTGCTCTGGGTCTCATGCCGGTTGTTTACTTTGGTTGGTAGAAAAAAAACACATCAACTAGGGACAAGTTTTCCCAAAACAAACCTTGCAGTCAGTTCAATAGTGTATCCAGTGTGACTACTTGATAAAGGCAGTGTTGGGCGAAGCTTGGGTGGTGGCAGTAGTAGTATTCATGTCATTTTCAATTATAGAGCTATTCCAAATTCTTCAACAAACTCAAAAAAGGTTTGGCCGGAATATCCACGCGGGATGGGCGGCGTCTTTTCAAAAGTGGATTGGATGACCTGGTTTGACCGTGTCTCACTGCTCTTGACGATGCCATGCAAAACCTCCAGAGCGTGGTAAGCCATCTCTTTGCTTGCACGGTTTTTTCGGCCTGTTCTCATTGCCCATGCCATGTCTGCCACGCCAAGTCCGCGGAATTCATCGGTGAATGCATGGCTTTGCTGCATGGCAAACGGTTCGTTGTTCCCTTTCAAAATGACCTTGACCTCTCCACCGAATTGATTCGGGTCAGCCATGTACATAATGCCCATGCTGCCGAACAAAACCAGGCGGGGCTTCTCGGGCAAAATAAAGATGGAATTTGAATCAAACAAGATATTGCCAATTGTGCCGCACTCGAATTGCAGGATGCCCGACATAAGATTTTCGCATTCGACCTGGAAAGGCTCGCCAAAATGTTCAAGAGAATAATTCGGCCTTTCTGGCCTTCTGATTTGGACAACTCCCGATACTTCTTTTACAGGCCCTAATATGCTCAACAGCGCAGTAATAGAGTAAATCCCCACATCAAAACCGATTCCTCCGCCGGGTTTCGCCGTGAAAGGAAATGCCCGATTGAGAATATCGCTGTCTCTGGTGAACGCGCAGTAACAGGAAGTGACGTCTCCGATCATGCCGCTCTCAACGACATACCTTGCGGTTTGGATTGCCGAACCAAGAAATGTATCCGGCGCTGCACCAAGGTAGAGTTTCTTTTGATCGGCAATTTTCACAAGCTCCGCCGCGTGTTCCAATTCCACGGATAAAACTTTTTCAGTATAGACGTGCTTGCCTGCTTCGAGAAGTTGTTTGATGACCTGGTAATGGGCCGTTGGCGCGGTGAGATTGACAACGATCTCGATGGAGGCATCTGACAAAATTTCGGCCATGGTCAGGGCCTTAATCCCATACTTTTGCGCCTTTTCCTGGGCCTTATGTGCATTCCGGTCACAGCAGCCCACTACATCAAGGATCTTAAATTTGTTGATCATCGTCCCCAAATACGCATCGCTGATCGCGCCGCATCCAACAATTGCTGTTTTTACTGGTTGAATCTTCATGGTTGTTAATTCCTTGTTATGCCTTGAGCCGATAGGAGACAAATGCGATGGTGCGATTATCTGGTGACCAGGAATTCACGTTGATGGTTCCTTGTCCGCCAAATAAACTGACGATAGTTTTTGATTCCCCACCGTCGGCAGGGATGAGGCGCAGTTCCACATTCTTGTTGGCAGGATGATCGCCCGCGTCCACATCGCCTTTACGATAGGCAATATAAACGACCAATTTTCCATCGGGGGAAACGTGCGGGAACCAGCAGTTCGCTTCTTCCTTGACCATGTGAGTTGGGTTGGCTCCATCCACATCCATGCGCCAGACTTGCATCAGCCCGGTGCGCGTGGAGTTGAACCAGATCTGTTTGCCATCGGGTGAATATTCGGGGCCGTCATCAAGGCTGGGTAAGTTGGTGAGTTGGGTTTCTTCGCCGCCATCAGTCGAGATGGTGTAAATATCGTATTGTCCGCCACGCTCGGCGCA
>JAEURI010000014.1 GCA_016789225.1 Anaerolineales bacterium | reverse complement strand
CGTACAGCAATGTTCCACAGGCCTGGCATTTTGTCTGGCCTGTTTTTTTGTACCTTACAAGTTCTGTTCGTTCCGATAAACGCAAACCCGCCAAAAGGCGGTGACGCAAAGCCATGGGTCTACCGCTGTCCCAACAGCCATGATCGCCAGGCTACCGAAGACGAGCCACCCGAACCATACGCGCAGGAATTGTGCCTAAGTCTGGATGCTCGCCTCCTTAAAAAGAGAGTCTCATGACATCCAATACCCGAAAAGCACAATTCAAATCCAATATTCTTGCGCTCGTATTTTTGATCAATGTTCTAAATGCATTCCTACTGCCCCAGCAAGCGTATGCGCTGGATGAACAGCACACATATATCAGCTTCCCCGCTTTTATCGCCTCCGTCAAGAACGGAGATGCAGAAACCCTGCGCGGCATTTACGTTGCAGGGGTGATGGCCTTCCCCATCGTACAACAACCCACGAACAACCCCGGGTATGTTTCTTCCATGGCCGATACCGTCACGCAATTCGGCATGGCATCTGAAGCGGGAAACCTTGGCCTGCTCGCCCACAACAACTTGTCCGGCTTACATTTTTTTCAATTAATGCCAGGCGATACGATCACCCTGGTCTACGGCGATGGACACACAGTCAACTTCATCGTCGATCAGATCTTGCAATACCAAACCCTCGAACCCCAAAGCATATACAGCGATTTCAAAGACCTCGAAACCGGCGCCATCCTGGACGTCCAGCAGCTTTTTGCCCATGTGTACCAGGGCGACTTTCACCTCACCCTGCAAACCTGCATCGAAAATGAAGGCGACCCAAGTTGGGGCAGGCTTTTCATTATGGCAAAACCGGTCGGAGAAAGCCAACTCAACAAATTTCACTATATCCTGCGTGAAACTTAGATAAAATAGACTGCATGTCATCCCTTGCAGATAAACTGAAGGCCCTTGGAGTTAAGAGCACAAGCTCGCTTCCGACTCCGCCGAAGCCTGCCAGCCAATCCATTGACTCGGTCGTACCCGGAGACTTCGTCTCGACTCCGCTCGGCGAGGCCTTTGTTGCCGAACAGGCTTACGACTCGAACTACCTGCACGGACGTTTTTCCCCATTCTCTTCCTTCCCCCTCTCCATCATCTCGCAATGGACGAACGACCCGCGTATTAACCAATTACCGATTACCAAATTCGCCTTCCTCGATACCGAAACCTCCGGCGTTTCCGGCGGCACGGGCACGTATGCCTTTCTCGTCGGCGCGGCGCGCTTCGTGGATGATAAATTCGTCCTGAAGCAATTCTTCCTGCGCGACCCGGCGGAGGAACCCGCCATGCTCGAGGCGCTCATTCACTTCCTTGCCCCCTGCGAAGGCTTGGTGACCTTCAATGGCAAAGCCTTCGACGCTCCCCTGCTTGTTACTCGTTACTCGTTACACCGTATCCCTGTCCCTTTCAAAGGCTATGCCCACATTGATCTGCTTCCTTTGGCTCGCAGACTCTGGCGTGACCGTCTGCCTTCGCGCGCCTTGAAATATCTCGAAGAACACGTGATGGGCTTTACACGCTCCTCCGATGAAGTGCCCGGCTATGAAATTCCCTGGCTGTATTTCGATTATTTGCGCACTGGTGATGCCCGTCCGTTGGGCGGGGTGTTCTATCACAATGCCATGGATGTGGTGGCGATGGCGGCTTTGCTGGGTCACGTCAGTGAAATTCTTGCCAACCCCTATGACGGGCGCGTGGAACACGGTCTGGATTTCATTGCACTCGGCAAGTTATTCGAAGACCTCGGCCATTGGGAGGAGGCCGCCCGTCTGTTCGAGCGTGGACTCGAGCTCGGGTTGGAAGAAGCAGATTTCGGTGTGGCCGTGAAGCGGATTTCCATCCTGCAAAAGAAGCGCGGAGACCTGGGCCGTGCTGTCGAGTTGTGGAAGACGGCAGCGAAGAAGGGTCACATCTATGCCCATATCGAGCTGGCAAAGTATTATGAGCATACCCTGCGCGATGCGAAGACATCCATCAAATGGGCGAAGTCTGCGCGGACCGAAGCGGAAAAGGCCGACCTGCCTGCCTATGTTCGCAATCATTGGTTGAACGAAATAGACCACCGCCTGGAACGACTTGCGCGGAAAGCGGGTTTATAATTGGTTCATCAACTCCCGGGAGAAGGGTATTATGCAAATTGACATTTCGTTAGAACAGGGGAATGTGCCTGTCACCGTTATCAAGGTTTCAGGACAATTGGACGGCCAAACCTATAAGGATCTGATCTCATCTGCGCAGAATGTGATGGCGGGCGGGGCAAAACATATTCTGTTGGACCTGAGCGATCTGACGTTCATCTCCAGTGCGGGTCTGGTATCGCTGCATGTGATCGCGCTGTTGCTGCGCGGTGAAGCGGCGCCGGACCTCGAACACGGTTGGGCGGCGCTCAAGTCCATCGACCGGTCGCGCGAAAGCGGCGTGCAAAAGAATTTGAAACTGCTCAACCCGCGGCCAGAGGTCACCAACGTCCTGGAAATGGTTGGGTTCTCGTCCTTCTTCGAGACCCACACCGACAAACAAAAAGCGCTCGAGTCGTTCTAACGGCTCCGACCAACAGCGATGCGGCCTGCCTGCATCGCTGTTGATTTATTTTTTTTTATTGGATCATTCTTATGAAACGAAACCTTGGAAATATTGTCTTTATCGTTCTAGTCGTCTTGACCATCACCGTTTGGCTGGTCTTCCCGCCTGAAAATGATGGAGTTGAGAATTATGCGCGCTATCATGCCGGTATGACGATGGGCTCGGTGGTGATCGTACTGATGTCGTTCTCTCTCTTCATTTCCACCCGCCCGCGCTGGGCTGAGCCATACTTCGGCGGGTTGGATAAGATGTATATGACCCATCGCCGCACTTCCACCGCGGCCTTTTTGTTGATGTTCGTCCATCTGTTGACCGTTCCGATTCACATCTTTGACCTGGCGATCGGGAACTACCTCGCGATGGTTTCCTTTCTGGGCATTGTCGCCATCGTCCTGCCGACTCTTGCGCCACGCATTCCCTTTCTGAACAAATTGACCGGCGGCACCTATGAAGGTTGGAAGCGGCTGCACGGATTCATCGGCATCTTCTTTATTCTGGGATATCTTCATTCCATCACGGTCAATGCTCCCACGACAAAGATCGCCATCAACTGGAATCAGATCTTTGTCTTTCTGGGCATTGGCTCGTACATCTACACCGAAGTGCTGGGGCGCTTCCTTGGCAAGCATGTACCCTACACGGTCGAAGCGGTCAACCATCCCAACAACTCAACCACCGAAGTGGTCATGCGCGCGAAGGGAAGATCCATCCGGCATGCCCATGCGGGTCAGTTCCTGTTCGTAAAATTTTTGGGCGACAAGGCGCTGAACGAGTCACATCCCTTCACCATTTCCAGCGCGCCGCACGAGGACGTACTGCGTGTGACCATTAAAGCCTGCGGCGACTTCACCCGGCATTTATTCCAAAACCTGAAACCTGGCACCCATGCCGTGGTGGATGGCGCATATGGAATGTTCGATTACAAAAGTGGCGGGAAACAGCAGATCTGGGTCGCGGGTGGAATCGGCATTACCCCTTTCCTCTCGTTCCTGCGTGACCTGAAAACGGAGCTGGCCTTCGATGTGCATTTTTACTACACCGTGCGCCACCCCGAAGAAGCCGTCTTTTCCGAAGAGATCGAAGCCATTGCCCAAAAACATCCGCGATTGAAGGCGCACATCCGTCATTCCTCTGTTCACGGCTCATTGACCGTGGAGGAGATCGTCAAAAATGCAGGCGGCTCGGTGGGCAGCCATCACGCATACATGTGTGGGCCGCTGCCGATGGTGCAGGCCTTCGAAAAGAAATTCATTGAAGCCGGCCTGCCCACAGGCAATATTCATTACGAAGAATTCAATTTCAAGTAAGTCATCCTTTTCAGATACGCATCCATTCAAAGGAGTCTTTCATGCAGATCACTCTTTCAAAACACGGCAAGGTCACCGTTATGCACATTCTGGGAGATGTGGATTCTTCCACCTACACCGACGTTATCCGAAAGGCGCAGGAAGCCTTCGATGACGGCGCGCGTGACCTGCTGCTCGACCTGGAAAAGGTGCCCTATGTGAGCAGCGCCGGGCTGATGGCCCTGCACAGTGTGGCACGCATCTATGCCGGTCACTCGCTGAGCAACCCGGACGGCGGCAGGCCGACCTTCCGTGCGATCAACCCCAAGGATGACAGCGGCGCGCGTGAACACGTCAAATTGCTGGCCTTACAACCAGCTGTCTCACAGGTGTTGGAGGTGGTAGGCTTGAGTCTTTTCTTTGAGACCTATACCGATCTGGAGAATGCAGTGAAATCGTTCGGTTCGTAGGGATATCCGTTCATCACAACGTCCCGGCCTCCACTCCTGCAACTTTCGGGCAGGATCTGCATCCAAAGAAAAAAATATTTCAATGTGAGGCAGAATGTCTAAAAAGAAAACCAGCCGAAAGAACCATCCGAATAATCGCAGCGGGCTTGCCGCCTACCTGCGGATGCCTGCTGTTCAGGTGGGAATCCTCGCCGTCGTGGCGTTAATCGTCTATTGGATCGCAACAACTTCCGGCGCAGGGGGAGGCGCATCCACGTTGGCGCGCGAGATCAGCGTGGATGAAGCGTATGCAAAATACGAATCCGGCACCTTCGTTTTGGATGTGCGTACGCAGGAGGAATGGGATGAGTATCACACCCCGAACACCACCCTCATCCCGCTTGACCAGCTCCCGGCACGTTTGAGCGAACTTCCCAAAGACCAGGAGATCGTTGTGGTCTGCCGCTCCGGCAATCGCAGCCAGCAGGGACGTGACATCCTGCTCGATGCAGGTTTCAACGCCACCAGCATGGCAGGCGGGTTGAAAGAATGGTATGCAAAAGGATATCCCGTCGAGGGTGCGCCGCAGTAATCGGGTAAAAAAGAGGTTCCGACATGAAAGCCGGAACCTCTTTTTTATGGATCGACCGGGGCGACTTCGACCCGATTACGCCCGTTCTGTTTCGCTTTATACATGATCTCGTCGGCGCGGATGAGCATATCTTCAAAAATCTGGTCTGAATCCGAGATCATTGTGCCACCAATACTGACCGTCGAATTGACCATCAACGCAGAGACCTGCACCTGGGTCTCCGCCCAAAGTTCCTGAATGCGCCGCGCGACCCGTTCGGCATCGGAAATATCCGTTTCGGGAAGCAGCAAGGCAAACTCCTCCCCGCCCAGGCGACCAAGCTGATCCGATTGTCTTTTTTGAGCAATGACCAGTTCTGAAAATTTTCGGAGCGTTTCATCTCCCGCGCGATGACCGTAACTGTCGTTTACATTTTTAAAGTGATCGATATCCATCATCAACACAGAAAGCGGATAAAAATAGCGTCTCGCCCTCGCGAATTCCTGCTCGGCCATTTCGAGAAAATATTGACGCGTCAGGCTTTTCGTCATCGAATCGACCCGCAGCATCTCCAGTGCCAATTCGCGGGCCTCTTTCTCGCGCCGGTAGGCCAGGAAGGCCGTGCGACGATAAGACTGGATCTGCAGGGCTGAAGCCAGCCCAAGAAGCTGCACAAAAATATGGATGCAAAGCATAATTGTGCGGTTGACGACGGCCACATCGGTCTTGGTAAGAAAGGCCACCGCCACCGAGCCGATGGAGAAGCTGACCGTTAATGCAACCAGACGGCTCATTCGCAGCGGAGCCAGCACATAAATGCCAAAGATCAGAAGCACATCAATGCTGGTCGTCAGGTGGTTGCTGGGGCGTATGAAATTGAAAAGGATGAAGTACACGCTGGTGATCAGAACCCAGACAAAGGTCACGGATTCGATGCGGGCGTGGTTCGTCTTTGGACGCTGCACCACCAGAAGGGCGATCAGGGTAAAAGCCGTGTACAAGCCGCGCAGCAGGATCATCCATATCAGCAATTCCCTCTGCCCGTCCAGGAAAAGCGAATCCACACTCAACATGGCCAAATTGGCCACCGCCACAAAAATGGCGGTAAGCTTATAAATGGCAATCGTGTCTTGAAGATGGAATTGGTGAAATTCCTCTTCGAAATCACCCAGGTCCAGTAGGATTTGTTTGAGCAATAAATTCAGCATTGTGATGGTTTTAATGTTAGTCACAAACCTTCAAATGTGCAATAATCACTTTTGTAAACTCATTATGAATTCATGATCTTCTCAGCCGAATGGATATAATCGCTTCATGCATAACCAGACAGTGGTCAACCGTCTTCCGCGCAATGTGATCGTTTGGCTTGCCATCGGCATCCTGGCTTTGGTTGCCTCCAGCATGTTGCCCGCCGGGTTCTTCTCCTGGCTGTGGGACCGGCTCAACGTATTTGCGACGGTCTTCCTCGGCATTTTTGTGGAGGCTGTGCCGTATCTCCTCCTTGGAACTTTCGCCTCGGGACTCGTGGAAGTGTTTGTGGACCGCGACCAGATGAGTCGCTGGGTCTCAAGGCGACCCGCTGCCGCGGCGATCAGCGGCGCTTTCATGGGCATGATCTTCCCGGTGTGTGAGTGCGGGGTTGTCCCGCTTACCCGCAGACTCTTCAAAAAGGGATTACCGCTCTCGGCAGGCATTTCTTTTTTGCTGGCCGCGCCTGTTTTAAATCCGATTGTGGTGCTCAGCACTGCATCTGCATTTGGATGGGGCGAGATGCTCTTCTGGCGATTCGCCGTCAGCCTGGTCATTGCTGTCGTGGTTGGACTCGTGTTCTCGGTCCAGAAGGAGGCGGGAGAGGTTTTGCGTCCCGTGCTGGCTGGCGAGGAACATGACCACGTACACGCGGAGCCGGGAGATTCTATCCCTGAAAAAATTCGTAAGGCCCTGCTCATCACAGTGGATGAATTCTTCGACATGGGCCGTTATCTCATCCTCGGTTCGATGCTTGCGGCAGGGTTGCAGACTTTCATCTCACAATCGTCTCTGTTAGCCATCGGCAGCGGACCGGTGCTCTCCGTGCTCATCATGCTGCTGCTGGCGATTCTGCTCTCCATTTGCTCTACGGTGGATTCATTCGTTGCGCTCGGCTTTGTGGGAACCTTCAGTTTCGGTTCTGTGCTTTCCTTCCTTGTCTTTGGTCCCATGGTGGATATCAAGAGCGTGATGATGTATTTGCAGGTTTTCAAACGCCGCGCCGTGATGTATATCGTCGCCATTCCATTTATGATGAGTTTGCTTGCCGGGCTGGTGTTTAATTATTTTGTGAAGTGATCGTTAGACGATGGACGATGGAAAACAAACCATGCTTAAACGTCCATCCTTCATCGTCACTCTGGAGATATTATGCCTCAACGAATGTTCCGTTCCTTTCAAGGATTGCTGCTGCTGGGATTGTTCGTCTTCTTCGTTTCCAAAGTCGTCAACGGGCAGTTGACCTGGTATATCAATTCTCGCTTCGTGCCGTTGACCATCATCGGTATTCTTTTCCTCGCCATCCTGGCCCAGACGGTCTTCAGCGAGATCCGCCGTTCGCGCCAGCATGCGCTGGAACATCCCGAGCATCATCACGAACATGACCACTCCCCCTCTGCTGGAAATTTATGGATCATGCTGATTCCGCTCCTGATCGGTGTTCTGATCCCCGCCCGCCCGTTGGATTCCTCAGCCTTCGAAACCAAAGGCTTCAATACCAGCGCCCCGCTGATCAGTTCCGATTCCTCGGCGCAGATCTTCGAGACTGAATCTGAAGAACGCAATATTTTGGACTGGCTGAAACTATTCAACTACGAAGAGGATGTGACTCAGTTCGTCGGGCAAAAGGCATCCGTTGTCGGCTTTGTCTACTTCGACGAAGCGCTGGGCAGTGACCAGTTTTATGTGAGCCGGTTCGTCGTCTCCTGCTGTTCGGCAGATGGGTTCGCCATCGCCATACCTGTTCGTTGGGATGCATCCGTCGGTTTGGAACAGGATTCGTGGGTCGTTGTCAAAGGCACGATCGAATCCACCGCTCTCGACGGGAATCGTGTGCCGATGATCGCCGCCGAATCGGTGGAAGCCGTGGACGTACCCGACCAACCCTATCTTTTCCCATGACATCTCCAAAAAAGAAAAATAAAAAACAAACAACGGTTGCGAACGGTTGGGTCGCTCGCATTGACGCGCTTTCATTCGACACGGTCGCAATCAGCATCCTGGCGATTCTTATGGCGCTGGTCAGCCTTACGATTCTCCTTGGCGAAGGGGCTGGAGTAAAGGTCGGCGTGAGTTTGCCGGAGGACGGAACGGTCGGTCCATTCGAAAACATCACATTCACCTTCTCCGAACCGTTCGACCCGGAGATCACATCTGACCTGATCTCGTTCGACCCGGTCCACGAAGGCTACCTGGAATGGGTCGATACCTACACCATGCGCTTCGTTCCCATCCAGCCGTTCGAAAAAGATATGACCTATAAGCTCACCGTCAGCGCAGGCGAGGTGACCATCAACGGGCGCGAAGTAAAAAAAGCGCAGACATGGGATTTCACTGCGCGTGAGCCGAGCGTGGCGTATCTCATCTCGGAAAATAACCAAAGCAGCATTTGGTCGGTTGACCTAAATGGTAACGCGCCCAAGCGGCTCACCGATGAAACGGTCAAGGTCATTTCCTTTCACGTTGCTCCGAACGGCAGGTTCATCATCTTTACCTCTGTCAACGAAAAGGGCGGCATCGACCTATGGCGCGTAAGCCGCGAAGGCAATGACGCCGCCATTCTGCTCGATTGTGGTTTCGACCGCTGCACCACTCCGGTCATCGCGCCGAACAACAAACTCATCGCCTATTCCCGTGAAGCCGCCGGACCCACACCCGACCTGCCCTTCGGCTCACCGCGCATCTGGATCGTCAACCTCGAAAGCGGAGCGGACGGTCCCGTGTACGAAGACCAGCAAATATTAGGATACGCCCCCTCCTGGTCGCCGGACTCGAACAAACTCGCCTCCTTCGACGGCTTGGCCGATTTCATCAACCTAATCGATTTTCAAACCGGGGAACAATTCCTCTTTCCCACCAGCACAGGCGCGCCGGTCACCTGGTCGCCCGATTCCACAAAATTTCTCTATACCACCTTCGAACAAACCGAGGGCGGCGGGCGTACACAAGTGAAACTCGCCGACCTATCCATCAATGAGACAATCACCTTCATCGGCGAAAAAGACGCCTACGATTATTCCTATTACTCCATTGCCTGGTCGCCGCGCGAAGACCGCGCCGTGCTCAGCATGCGCGCCAGCCGGGAACAACTCACACAGGTTCTCTGGGTATTCGACCCCACCTTGCTGGATGGCATCGTCATTGCCGGAGACCCGGAATACACCTACAACTCTCCACAATGGGATCCGTGGGGCAGCGCACTGCTCTTTCAGCAATTCAAACTGCGCGGACAATACAAACCTGAGATCGGTCTCTGGCAGGAGGGCTCAAATCAATCCACTGTTCTGATCGAAGGCATTATGCCGCAATGGTTGCCGTAAAAAGGGGTTTTTTACAATTGGAGTTCTATTGAAAAAACACCTCGTCAAATTCACGGCGATTCTCATCATCGCTTTTCTTTTATTTCCCACCCGCACCGCCCGCGCCCACCCGGC